>JAKUSY010000358.1 GCA_022451445.1 Planctomycetota bacterium | reverse complement strand
CCATAGAATTGCTGGCCGGGCCGTCATAGATTCTGCCCTCGAGCGCCAGGGCGCCGAGAGCGGGACCGCCGGAAAAGGCTATGGCTAGGAGCAGGCAAATAGTACTGGCTGGAGCTGCTTTGTTCATTCGCCCCCCTCGGCTGCGGGCGCGGTGCCCCGGCGCCGCTGCCGCGCCATCTTGTCGACCCGGGCGCGAAGGGCGGGACTTACGCGGCCCTCGCCGCTTTTGAGCCTGCGAAGCCGCGTCTCCCGCACCCTGTCAAATTCACGCAGGGCGACAACCGCCCTGGCCTTGTTGTTGCGGCGCAATTGAAGATATTCCGTTTTTTCGATCGTTCCCATCTCATGCGCATCATCGAGATCTTTGAGTGCCCGCAGCAGCTTATCTTTTCGTCTCTCCAGGATCGAGAGGGCGCCTGACTCGAGGTCAGGATCCCATGATTCCCGCGGCCCGCTCCAGGCGAAACAGAGAATGCAGCAAATGATGAAGGAGATGAGGAGGATGAGTGATGTGGCGATCATTGCTGTCAGTCCTTCAGCTTGTCCAACTCAGCCTCGATGCGGGCATCCATGGGCGTGCCCGTGGTGCGCCGCTCCAACTCCGAATTGTCATCGAGGCAGCCTTCGGTCCGGCCCTGCCGGAGCATGTGCCGCAGCACAAACAGCACGCATAGCCCGAGGGTCGCGAAGATGGCGTAAGGTATATAATTGGGCAGGGAGCTCGGCCTGGCCAGGACCTGCTCAGTCCCGGCGTCGAGGATCATTCGCCGCCTGATTTTTTCATCACTGAGCCCTTCCGCAACGAGCCTTCTGACCAGGTCTTTCTGCGGATCGACACAGGGCTCAAAGCAGCCCGCCAGGGTCCTGGTCCAGTTCTCTTTTGGGCATTTGCACTTAAACTCAGCGTACAGCCGGTTGAGACGCCTGGCGTCCTCGCCGGGGGGCGCCACGGCTGGGGCATCCTGGGTCAGGCCATCCCGGATCCCGAATCCCGCGGCGATGAGAGCGAAGAAGGCCGGAAGAATAAACCTCGTGTTCATAATCGATTCGCTCCTCACTCTGCCAGTCCGACCCGGTTACCCGAGAAAGGCAGCACCGCGAAGATTCCGCCCAGGAGCATGATGACCGTTCCAATGTAGAGGAGCCCCATGAAGGGGTTCAGATAGGCCGTCATGTAGACCTTATTGTCAGGATCCCGATTGGAATAGTAGACGTAGACATCCTGCCACAGGCTCCGATGGATGCTGACCTCGTTGATCCACTGGTCCTGCTTGGGATAGAACCGGCGCTCCGGACGGAGCCTGGAGATTTCACGTGCGGTTACCGGCAAGGTCTTGAGGGTGTGCGCCGCCTCTTCTCCATGAACGCCCCCGTGTAAATCCTCGGCGGCATGTGCCTGCTTTGTCCGGCTGAGCGGATCGTAAAAAATACGGAAGGACACCTGGTCGCGGAGGTAAGGAAGTCCATTCTCGAAGTCTTCCACCCGGTGGGTCTTCGCCTGGATCTTGGAATAGGCCTCGGCGATCTCGCTGAAGGGGCGATTGACCTCATAAGGATTGATCAGGTAGTTCCCGATCCGGGCGTACTCACCGACGCCAACGGCTATTTTTTCCTCGGTGATTTTATACATCGAGCTGATTACGATCCCGATTACGAGGACCGCGATTCCGATGTGGACGATATAGCCGCCATAGCGCCTGTTGTCCCGCAGCACAATGGAGAGGGAGGCGCCGCCGAGGCCCTGCCCTCTGAGCCGGCTCCTGGCCCGCACATTCCGGGCAAACTCCGCTCCGATGGTCGTCAGGATCAGGAAGGAGAAGAACAGGAAGAAGCCTGTTGGGTAGAGGCTGCTTGAATAAAAGAGCCCATCGGCTTCCTTTCCATTGAGAGCGTCGGTCAGCGGCTTGATGCTGAAAACCTTGCTGAAGCCCATGGTCTCGGGTCGCAGGCGGTAAATTATCCAGTACGCAACCCCGGTGAGCGCAAGAGAGAGCAACCCGGGCAGGAAGAGATTTTTTCTGAGGCTGCGGCCGCTGCTCTTGATCCAGCCAAGGCTGGGGCCGATTGAGGTCAGGAATACCAGAAGGGCGAGAAGAGGGGACATGCAGAGGTTGAAATCCTGGGGCTCGAAGGTCCAGGTCTCGGCAAAATAAGCCGAGCTGAGGTTCGGGAGCCAGCTGAGGGTCCAGATGGAGATGGCCAGCACAACGAGGACAAGGGTGTTGAAGAAAAAGGCTGCCTCTCTGGACAGAAGCGAATCGAGCTGGTGGTTCCCCTTGAGTTCCTTGAATCTGAAGAACAGCAGGAAAAGGCCGGAGCCGAGGATCCCCCACTTGAAGAGCCTGAACCAGGTGCCGATCACCACGTTTTCACCAAATGAATGCACCGAGGAAATCTCCCCGCTCCGAGTCATGTAGGTGGCCTCGATGGTCAGGAAGAAAGCGAAAATGAGGAGGAATACATTCCATCTCTTCAGCATGTCGCGGCGTTCCTGGATCATGATGGAATGCAGGAAGGCCGTGGCCGCGCACCAGGGAAGAAAGGACGCGTTCTCGACAGGATCCCAGGCCCAGTAGCCTCCCCAGCCCAATTGGCGGTAAGCCCAGAGTCCGCCGAGGATGATCCCGCAGGTCAGAAAAAGCCAGGCCGCCATGGTCCAGCGCCGGGTGATACGAACCCAGTAGGAGCCGAGCTCTCCGGAGATCAGGGCGGCCATCCCGAAGGCGAACGGTACGGCGAATATCACCATTCCGAGGTAGAGACAGGGTGGGTGTATCACGAACCAGTAGTTGACCAGTTGAGGGTTGAGCCCTTTCCCGTTGAGCAGATTCCCCTCATGATCCATCGGGATGTTGTAGACCCTGGCCAGGTGGAGCACCTCCATCGTCTCCATCTCATGAAAAGCGTCCTGGTTGATTGCCAGGGCGACGAAGAAGCCGATGATGGCGCAGAGCACCAGGTAGACATAGGGCTCCATGCGCCTCCCGCTGGGATGCAGGCCGCTCCACCGGTGCTGCAGGGCCGCCAGGGCGCTGACGCCGGTCAGGATCAGGGTCCAGAAGAGAAGGGATCCATCGAGTCCCGCCCAGAGCCCCGCGAACTTGAAAAAGAAGGGCAGGTCCTTGTCGGAATACCCCCAGATATATTCGTTGTTGTAGCACCCCGCGAGGAACCCCCAGACCAGGGCGCCTGACGATGCAAGGACCAGCACGAAAACAACGTAGAATCCAACCCGCGCGCTGCGAATGAAGCGCCGGTCACGCGCTGAAATTCCCGTGACGCACAGGAGGGCTATCACGGCTAACAGCGCGACTGTGATCCAGAGCAAGGTGTGGCCGAAATTCAGGACACCCATGTGATGCGTTTCACTACCTTCCCAATCGTAGCCGGCCTCATCTCCCCACCACGTCAGATCCATCGGTTCTGATTCCGCGGGGGACGGCCCTCGATGTGCTTCGGGGAGGCGCCTCGTAGCTCGGCGGGGAGCCTGGGGCGCCTTGCTGCTGCTCCGCGCTCTTTTTCAGCTCCTCCTTCGGGTCGTACCGGCTGGGGCAATTCGTGCTCACCTGGTACGCCTTGAAAAACTTTTTCTCCCGGTCATAGGTTCCCTTGATGCTGGCCCCGATTCCAACCCGGAAATTCTCAGGAGGATTCCTGTCGCTCTCGACCTGGATCACATTGCCGGGTTCTTTTTCCGTCGCGTATTTGAAGCGGAGTCTTGGGGCCAGGCTGTCGATGGCGACAATCTTTCCATTGTCTACCCGGATCGTATCTTCCGGCCGGAACGTGGGTTCCGCCGCGAACAGGTCTTTGACCATCAGCACAGGTATGCCGCGAGAGATGATCCCCACAGTAACCAGCGCCCCCGCAGCCAGAATGAAGATCGCCCCGATTATGAAAAGCCGCATTTATCGCCCCTGTCTACTGCGCTCAAGATGATTAATAGCAATATTCCGCATACAGTATCCACCAATTGCGAAGTATATAGGATGCTTTTATGGACAGCAAGTAAAGCAGAGGGGAGTTGCCTATGGCTTCCCCTGCCAGCCGTCGCAACTTCTTTTCCGACCCGGAT
>JAKUSY010000357.1 GCA_022451445.1 Planctomycetota bacterium | reverse complement strand
CCAGCAGCATCCCACGAACCCACCAGCTCAGGCAGAGGAGGCCGAGCAGCGACAAGACTATGGTCATGGTGACAAGCCAGGGGTCGCGCTCTCCCCTCAGGCCGGCCGCCGCCTCCCGGGCGAGGAAAGAGTAGGTCATGGCCGCGGGAGCCTGGCCGAGCAGGGTAGCCAGGAAGAAAGGCACGGCCCGGACACCGCCCACCCCGCAGAGATAGCTGACGGCGTCGAAGGGCACGATGGGTATCAGCCGGGCGACGAAAACCGCGCGGGTGCCGTGGGTTCCGGCCAACCTGTCGATCTTCTCCTTCGTCTTTTCGCTGACGAGTCTCTCGACGACCTGCTCACCAAAGAGCCTGCCGATAGAGAAGCAGACCATGGCCGCGACATTCGCCGACAGGATCGAGAGCAGCCCCCCGAGCAGCGGCCCGAACAGGAAGCTGTTGGTCACCGTCACCAGCAGCGCCGGGATCGGGATGGGCGAGACGGCCTGCAGGACCATCAGGCCGGCCATGATGAGCGGAGCCCATCCTCCCGTAGCGCGGGCCCAGGACTCCAGCGCGGGGAGATCTCCCGAGCAAAGGAGGGCGAAGGCCTCGCTGACCCCCTCCCCGAAGGGAGCACAGAAAAAAAACAGCGCCGCGAGGACAAGCAGGGGCAGGAGGCAGCTCGCCTGGAGGATTCGCAGCTTGCTGGTGGGCGGTTTCACAAGACCACTCAGGACGAGCCGAGCTTCATCTTGTGAAAACGCAGCTCGGCGAGGTCGAAGACCAGCAGCTCGCCGGCGAGAGGCTCACCGATGCTGGAGATGACCTTGATGGCCTCCATCGCCCCCATGCAGCCCACCGCGCCCGACACGGCGCCGAATACCGGGAACTCCCGCTTCCACCACTCGGGCTTCTCGGGATAGAGCTCGTGCAGGTAGGGGGTCTTCCCGGGGAGAAAGGTCGTGAGCTGAGCTTCCAACTCGTACATCGCGCATTCCACCAGCGGCTTGCCCTGGCTCTTCGCCTCACGGTTCATCAGGAAGCGCTCCTCGAAAAGCGGGGCGCAGTCGACCACCAGGTCGACGCTCCCGACCAGCGCCTCGGCGTTGTCCTCGCTGACGTTTTCATTGACGGCCTCGACCTCGAGGCGGGGATTGAGCTCCCGGAGCCTCCTTGCCGCCGACTCGACCCGCGACTTCCCGAGACCATCGTGGGTCATGAGCAGCTGGCGGTTCAGGTCGCTCGGCTTCACATCGCCGGCGTGCGCCAGCACCAGGCGTCCCACTCCGGCAGCCGCCAACTCATAGGCAACCACACCCCCCAGCCCACCGATGCGCGAGATGAGCACCGAGGCGCCCTTGAGCTTCTCCTGGCCCTCCTCACCGAACTCGGGAACCCACATCTGCCATTCGTAGACGGCACGCTCTTCATCTGTGAGTGATTTCGGTTCGATCATTGTACCTGGTCCGTTAATTCCCCGGCGGCCGGCTCAACCGCCCGCTATGGCCGACATGAACACCAGCTCGTCCCCATCGCCGAGGGGTCGCGTCGTCTCCCAGTCAACCTGCTCTTCGTTCACGAAGGCGAGCACCGTCGCTCTCAATCGGCCGTTCTCATCGAGGAGGTAGCCGGCGAGCGGTTCGCCGTGATTCGCCGCCACGCTCGCGATCAGCTCCTGCGCGCTCAGGCTGTCCTCCAGCCCAAGCTCCTCAGATGGGCAGCCGGCGGCCTGCTTGAGCTGGCCGCAATAGCGAATGTTCACCTTCATCCCTCGCCCTCCACCGGCAGCTCGCTGACCTCGCCATCTTCCATCACCAGGAGCATATCACAGAGAGATCTCGCCTCCTGCAGGCTGTGGGTGATGTGAAGCGTCGTGACGCCGGTTTCCTCCCTCACCTTGCCCAGCAGGCCGATGAGTCCCTCCTTGGTTTCATCGTCGAGGGCGCTCAGCGGTTCGTCAAGGCAGAGGATGCCGGGCTCGAAGGCGAGCGCCCTTCCCAGCGCCACCCTCTGCTTCTCTCCTCCACTGAGTCCCTGGATCCGCCGCTGGAGAAGGCCGGACATTCCCAGCAGCTCCGCCAGCCGCCCCACGCGCTCCGAGACAGCGCCTTTTCCCCGGCCCCTCACCGCCAGGGAGAAACCGAGATTTTCCTCAACCGTCATGGTGGAAAAAAGCGCGCCGTCCTGGGGAACGAAACCGATTCCCCGCTCGGCCGGCGGCAGGGCGGTAACCTCCCGTGACATCAGCTCGATGCTTCCCGCGGCCACGTCGCGCAGTCCGCAGATCGCCTCCAGGATGGTGGTCTTACCGCAGCCGGTCCTACCCATCAGCACGCAATAGGCCCTGGTCGGAATCTCGAAGCTCACGTCCTCGAGGGCAAACTCCCCCACCTCCAGGCTGAGATTCTTGACTGATATCATCTTCTCAGATAACCCTTCCCAGGGCCCTGTCGCTGCCAAAATGCCTGATGGTGAACAACACGGCGACCGCGAAGAAAACCATGAGGATCGAAACCGCCACGGCCGCCTCCAGGCTTCCGGTGGTCATCTCGAGGTAGACGGTGGTCGGCAGGACCTCCGTCTTCATGCGGGTCGCCCCGGAAAAGACCAGGATGGGCCCGAACTCGCCCAGCGATCGCGCCCAAGCGAGAGTCAGCGCGGTGATCAGCCCGTTGCGCGCCTCCGGCAGGGTAACCCGCCAGAAAGCCTGGAAGCGGCTGCAACCCAGGGTCAGGGCGACATCCTCCTGGCGTACCGAGATCTGGTCAAAGGTGGCCCGCATGGTGCGCACGGCAAAGGCGCAGGCGACCATGAACTGGGCGAGAACGACGCTGGGTATCTGGTAGGTGATCCCCGTACCGAAGACAGACTTGAAGAGGTCCTCGACCCAGACCCCCGCGGTGGTATGAAAAAGAACGAGCAGGCTGAGCCCGACCACCAGCGGCGGCAGAACGATCGGGATGTCGAGGACGGCATCGATGAGCCCCTTACCGAAAAAGTTGAAGCGGGACATCAGGTAGCCTATCGGCACAGCGACCCAGACCGAGAGGATCGCCGCGAGGGTGCACGACATCAGACTCAGGCGGATCGAGTACTGGATCTCATCGGAGGAGAGCGCCTCGAAAAAATGCCCCGGCGAGGTCCAGGTCAGGTCGGCCGCCAGCATCGCCAGGAGCATGATCACGTAGAAGGAGCCGATTAGGATGAGGGCTACAAGAAAACCCCAATCGCTTTGCCAGCGCGAAAAGCTCTCGCCCGGAGAACTCGTCTTCACCGCATCCGGCCCGCCCCTGGCAACCTCCGGCTCGCTCACTCGCTTCCTTCCTTTCCCCCGGCCTGCCATCGAAAGCCCATATTCTCGAAACGCTCCTGGGAGACGGGCGAAAGAATCTTGTCGATAAAACGCCGGGCAAGCCGGGAACGCGTCGAGATCCGGCTGATGGCGATCGGTTGCTCGGCCCTGGCCTCCGGATGGTCAATCTTCACGATGGCCACCTTGTCACGCACCCTGGCGGTATTGGCCAGGTAGACAATCACGGCATCGAGGCTCTTCCCCTCTGAAACGACGATCTGGTTGACCAGGAAATCGGCGGTGCCGGCCCTGGTCTCCACCTTGCTGTAGACCTTCTCGTAGAGCCCGGCCTTCTTCAGCAGCCCAACAGTGAGACGGCCCAGGGCGCTCTTGGCCGGATCGGCGACCCCGAGCCGCATCCCCTCAGCGCCGAGATCCTTGAGGCCGCGAATCCTGCGGGGGTTGTCCTTCGGGGCCAGGATGACCATGTCGGTCTCGGAGACATCCTCGCTCGAAAGATACCAATCGTTGACGTTGTCCATGTAGACGCGATCACAGGCGAAATAAACATCCGGAAAGCGCGGCGTGTTCCAGATGGTCTTCATCTGGGCGGTGATAGCTCCGCAGCCACCGAAGATGGTCACGACCTCGATCCCTTCACGCTTCTTGAACTCCTTGACGCTCTCCTCGATCGCCAGGCGATTCACCCCGCCGCTCCAGACAACCAGCTCCGGGGTCTCTTCCCAGGGATCGCCCCTGGGCGTTTCAAAACCATTCTTTCTGAAGACCGGCAGGCCCACGTCTTCAGAG
>JAKUSY010000356.1 GCA_022451445.1 Planctomycetota bacterium | reverse complement strand
CCCCCCACGGGCAGCCGCGTCCCGGTTCTCTCAGTCACTCATTCCTTCCCTGCGGGTCACCTCAAGTGGCCCGGAGAAGTTTAGGATGGAGTGGAAATACCGTCAAATCGGCCGCCCCGGCGGGCTTATCAGATCTTGCTGAAACGGTCTCGAAGGCGCCCCTCAGCAGGATTTGAGCACAAGAAGGGTAATATCGTCTGATTGCTCGGCGCTCTCCTGATGGACGCGGAGATCCTCCATGATGGTGTCGAGAATTTCCTGGGCGCTGCGGTCCCTGGTCTCGAAGATCAGCCGCTGGAGGCGTTCATCACCGAAGTCGTTTCCATGCGGGTCTTTTCCCTCGACGATGCCATCGGTGTAGAGCACGAGGACGTCACCGGGCTGCAGAGTGAATTTCTGGGTCTCCAGCTGGGAAGAAAACAGGGGACCCTCACGGTCGAGACCTATGGCGATACCCTTGGGGTGGAGATCGATCACCTTGCCGTGCCGGGCGCTGTAGAGCAGTGGGGCATTGTGGCCCGCCCTTACGAGCCGCACCTTCCGGTCCAGGGTGTTCAGCACCAGGTAGGCCATGGTGACGAACATGCCCGGGTTCATGTCGGGAGCCAGGCAATTGTTGACCTCGATGACGGTCTTCTCAGGAGAGAGGTTCTCTTTCGCCGCCATGTGGAGCAGGCTGCGGGTCATCGTCATGACCAGTGAACCGGGAACTCCCTTGCCCGAGACGTCCGCCACCACGATCCCCATCGTGTTCCCGTCCACCTGGAGGAAATCATAATAATCTCCTCCGACCTCTTTTGCCGAGAGATAGAAGGCGGCCAGATCGAAACCGGGGAGCTCTGGCAGTCCGGAGGGGAGTAGGCCGCTCTGGATGCTGGTGGCGAGCGAGAGCTCGTGCTCGAGGGCTCTCTGGGCCAGCTTCGCGGCCTGGGCGGTGTGGAGGTTCATGGTCATCCGGTTGAAGATCCTGGCCAGGTTGCCGAGCTCGTCGCTCGAGTTGACCTGTGACTGGTGCTGGAGATCTCCCATGCTCACCTTTCGAAGATCCCGCATGAGAGTCCGGATGGGCCTGGTCAGGAAGGTCGCCAGTAAAAAAGCGGCGAAGGCGCCGCCGATGGAGGCGATGATCGTTACCGTCGTGAGCGATTGCGAGAGGTCGTCATGAGAGTTCTGGATGGACTTGACGGAGACAAGGATCTCTACCTTGCCGGCATCGGCTATATTGGCGGAGAAGCTTCGAACAGGCACCCTGTTGTCTTCGAATTCGCTGATCGTTACCCCGTCCTGATCGGCTTTCGAGTAGGGCACTCGCTTCGCAGCTACCGATCGCCGGGTCGAGCCTCTCACGGAGGCGACAATCTCCTCCTGGCGATTCATGACGACGATATCCAGGAGCTTCGCGTTCCGGCTGTAGTTCTTGAGCAGGTCGTTGAGTTTTTTCTGCTCCTCGATGTTAACGTCCCGGATGGAGTCTGGGGCGATGAGTCCCGCGACCGCCAGGGCCTGGGCTATGCCGTTTTCATTGATCTCGGTCTCGAGGTGTTCGCCGCCCTTTTCTATGGCGGTCATGGCCTGCCAGGCCATCGCGGCGATGACCAGCACCGCTATCAGGGCCGTGAATTTCAGCGCGAGGGGGATGCTGAAGCCCGAGCTGGGGCGTGAATGCCGTGCGCCGCCCGTGGAGCGGCCGGGATCCCTGTCAGGGGTTCTGGCTCTGCCGAGCTGCGGTCTTCTTCCTCTGGCGCCGGGCGGATGCGCCACGATTGCTTTCCTGGCCCAGGTGGGCGGGATGGACTGGTTGACTCGCTGCTACAAGTATAGTGCCTGTGGCCGGGCGAGGTATAAAAACCGTGCTTCTCGCGTCGGCCTCAGCTTCTGAGGACCTTGCTAGCCTTGTGCAGGTAGACGATGCAGGAATAGAAGGTCGAGATCAGCGTGGCTGCCAGCAGGGCGATCACCAGCCAGTACAGGGGCGCGGTCATCCCGGGCCACATGGGCTCCGGAATTTTCGTTCCGGCGCTGTCGGCAATGAAGTTCGCCTCGTAAAACAGCAGCGCAGGGACCGTCAGCCCCTGGATCGTCAGCTTGACCTTGCCCGCCCAGGCCGCGCCGAAGGCCACCCCGGCCGACTCGATGAAGCTGCGCAGCCCGGAGACCAGGAACTCGCGGAAGACGATCGTCAGGGGGTACCAGGGCTCCACCAGGTCGGAGATGGTCGTCAGCATGATGAAGCTGCCGCAGATAACGATCTTGTCGACGAAGGGGTCGGCGATGCGTCCGAAGGTAGACTCGATGTTCCATTTGCGGGCGAGGTAGCCGTCGAGGAAGTCCGTGAACATGGCCAGCATGAAGAGAGCCGTAGACCAGTTCAGGATGACCTGCCTTGTTTCGGGACCCGTTCCGTGTCCGACAATCCCGAGGAGGACGAAAAAACCGAGCGAGAGCACCAGGCGGGTGACCGTTATCTGGTTCGGTAGATTGGCGAAGCTTGATTTACCTGCCGACGTTTTTTCGTTCATGATCCCCGCTCCCAGCTATGGTTGCGAGCAGATCGTATCCCCTGCCCCCGATGATTTCCACTGTCCTGCGCTCTCCAGCGGCGGGCAGTGGCGGCGGCGGCGGCTCGCAGGACAGCTCGAGGACTCCCTCGGGCATGGCCGCAGGGGGCTCGTCTTCACAGGGCTCGGCGCCGGGCGCCGTGATGAAGACCACCGGATCGATCTCGGGGCTCTCGCCGTAGCTGCGGGCGATGGCCGCCCTGAAGGGAGCCCCGCCGAGGGGGTCCTCCCGCTCTTCTTCGGCGGAGTCGACAATCACCTCGGAGATCTCCCCGGCTCGCTGCCGGTTGTGCCTGAAGGCGATCTCCTGCTGGATGAGCATCAGCTCTTCGAGGCGCTCATCGATGAGCTCCCCCGGGAGCTCATCTTCGAATTCGGCGGAGGGTGTTCCCTCCTCCTTTGAGTAGGGGAAGACCCCCATGCGCTCGAACTCGAAATCGCGGACGAAGTCGCGCAGGATGCCGAACTCGGTATCATCTTCGCCGGGGAAACCGACGATGAAGGTGGTTCTCAGCATCAGCCCGGGGATCCTGGCGCGCATGCGGTCGAGCAGGTCGCGGGTTTTCGCCTCCATCATCCGCCGGCCCATGTGGCGGAGCATCCTCTCTGAGATGTGCTGCAGCGGTATGTCGATGTAATTGAGCACCTCGGGGAGCTCGGCGATGGCGTCGATCATCTCGTCGGTCAAATAGGCCGGGTAGGCGTAGAGCAGCCGGATCCACTCGACGCCATCGACCGCGGCGAGGCGGCGGAGCAGCTCGGCGAGCCGGAAGCGCCCGTCGATATCGACGCCGTAGGAGGTCGTGTCCTGGGAGATCAGCACCATCTCGCTGGCGCCGCTCTCGACCAGCTCCCTGGCCTCAGCCTCGAGCATCTCGATGGACTTGGAGCGAAAGCGGCCTCGGATCGCCGGGATGGAGCAGAAGGTGCAGGGGTTGTCGCAACCTTCGGAGATCCGCAGGTAGCCGTAATGCGCCGGAGTCAGGCGGAAGCGTCCAACCTCGGCATTGCAGGCCTTGTCGGGATCGCTGACCTGCAGGTAGAGCCCGCCATCGGTCTTCCCGAACAATCCCTTCAGGGCGTTGCCGAGGTCATCGTATTCGCCCAGGCCGACGATGGCATCGAGCTCGGGGATCTCCCTGCTCAGCTCCTCTCCGTAGCGTTGTCCGAGGCAGCCGGTGACGACGACTTTTTTTTCGGTTTCGGCATCCTGCTTGAGCTTGCAGGCCTCGAGGATCGTGTTGACGGACTCTTCCTTCGCCGACTCCACGAAGCCGCAGGTATTGACGACGATGACGTCGGCCTCACCTGCATCGGGCGTCAGGACAAATCCCTCCTGGCCGAGCTTGCCGAGGATCATCTCTGAGTCGACGAGGTTCTTCGGGCAGCCGAGGCTGACCATGTTGACCCGGATCTCGTTTTCGAACTCGCCGGCTTCTTCACTGCCGCTGCGGGTCGACCGGCTGGGTTTACTGTTCGTCATCCGTATCCGTAGTATCCTCGGAGTTCTCGATGTCCTGCTCTTCAGCCG
>JAKUSY010000355.1 GCA_022451445.1 Planctomycetota bacterium | reverse complement strand
TGTTCCCTGGCCGGGGCGAAGCCGCCCGGTGCCCGGATCCTGGATGGTTACGACCTCTCACCTCTTCTGCTGGGAAAGACCGACAAGGGTCCCCGGGACCGGGTTTTCTACTGGCGGGAGGAAAAACTGTACGCGATCCGGGTGGGCCCGTGGAAAGCCCATTTCATCACTCAGGGGTGCTACGGTATCGGAGAGAAGAAAACAGTGCATGCCACCCCGCAGCTCTACCACCTCGAACACGATCCCTCAGAGAAATACAACATCGCCGCCCACCATCCCGATGTCCTCAAGCGTCTGGTGGCTGCTGCCGAGGAGCATCGAAAAAGTATCAAGCCGGTTGCCGATCAACTCAGCAGGCGGTAGCTTGCGAATGCTCCCGGCCAGTCCGGGGAAGATGATTTACAGTTTCAAAAACCTCTCGGGGCGCGCTCCCGAAATCCAGAAAGGTGCTGACATGCGGAAAATTAACATCGTCCTTTTTGGGGCCCTCTTAGCATGGGGACCATTTACGTTCTCCGCCGATCGCTTTACGGTCGAGAAGAACGATGAGGGAGCTGTCATCAAGCTCGATGGAAAGTTGTGCACCCGGTACCAGAAAAAGTACCAGAACAAACCGATTCTCCACCCCATCATCGGGCCCACGGGCAAGGAGATGACCCGTCCCCTGGGCGAGGGCGATCATGTGCATCATTCTTCGTTCTGGTTTACCCACGGAAATGTGAACGGAACCGATTTCTGGCACAAGGAAGGCCTCATCGAGCATAAGGAATTCACCGCCGCCACGGGCGGCAAGCAGGCGACACTTAAAACCCAATCCACCTGGAAGGACAAGGGGGGGAAGGTCCTGGGGGAAGAGTCTCGCTCGATGGTATTCGATGCTGACGAAAAGGCGAGATGGGTGGATGTGGACATCCTTTTTACCGCCAGCGTTCCGGTTACCTTCGGAAAGACCAAGGAAGGCTCCTTCGGCGTTCGTATCTGGCCGAAAGCGACCGTCAAGGAGGGCGGTACCATTATCAACAGCGAGGGGCGGAAAGACGGAGACGCCGGGGGGAAACCATCATCCTGGGTGGACTACTACGGTGAGGTGAAAGGTGAGACCTTGGGCGTGGCGATCCTCAACCACCCCACGAGCCTGCGCCACCCGAGTACCTGGCATGTTCGCACCTACGGACTCTTCGCTGCGAATCCCTTCATGAAAGAAGAGCTGAAACTGGGCGCGGGTGACAAGTTCACCCTGCGATACAGGGTAGTCTTTCACAAGGGGACGACGGAAGAGGCCGGTATCGCCGCGATGTATAAGGCCTATTCAAAGTAGCTGCCGCCCGGGGCTCTTTCCTTTTACGCGGGAAAAACCCGCTTGTACACTGACGTCATGAACATGCGTACCTTTGCCACAGGCCTGCTGCTGGCCGTCTTTACCCAATCCCTGTCAGCACAGCCGCATTGGGTCTGGCTCAGCGAGCGCAAGGCCACTGACAGCCTTACACTGAAACACGCCTTTGATGTTCCTGCCGGGCTGAAATCCGCGCGGCTGCGGCTGGTGGCGGACTACGCCAGCGCGCGGCACACCATCAACGGCAAGGCTGCCGGTGCCGCCGAGCCCTACGGACCGGTGCTGGAGCTGGATGCGGCCGGGCTGCTTCGACCGGGGCGAAACGAGATTCGCCTGGTTTGCAAGGCGGCGGCTGACAGTCCCGCGGTAGCCTTGCAGCTGGAGCTGGCTGATGCCCGGGGGAAGGACATGCTTGTCTCCACCTCGGGCGACTGGACGGCCGACCCAGCCAGCGCCAGGGTGGTGGGCTATGGGGATCTCGGCCTTGAGAAATGGTGGAGCCTTTCTCCGTAGGTAATCGATGAGGCCGACGATTACACGCAGGGGAAACGAGCCATCAACGCGAAGGTGGGGACCGACCCCGCCACATTCAAGACGAAGCCCGGGTATGCGGTCGAGCTGCTTCGCACTGCGGGAAAGGATGAGGGGTCGTGGGTCAGCCTGGCCTTTGATCCGGCGGGGCGGCTGACAATCGCGCGGGAGGACAAGGGGCTGATTCGTTACACCCTGTCCGGGGATCGAGAAAACATCACCGGGCATGAGCTGATCAACAGCGATCTTCGTGAGTGCAGGGGGCTGCTCTACGCCCACGACAGCCTCTACGTCAACGCCAACAACTCGCGGGGTCTCTACCGTTTGCGCGACACCAATGGTGATGGCCACTTTGATGAAAAGAAGCTGCTGCACTCGAGTCCCGGCAATGTCGGCCATGGCCGCAACGCGCTGGCGCTCGGGCCCGACGGCCGGATCTACGCGATCCATGGAGACTCGGTCAACCTGCCCGGGGGCATAGCCGACCGCACATCGCCGCTGCGGAAGAAGGTGGCTTCGTTCAGGCCGAACGAAGGACACGTTCTTCGCATGGACCCTGATGGGTCCAACAGGGAGATCTTCTGCGCAGGAATGCGCAATCCCTACGGAATCGACTTCAATGCCGATGGCGAGGCGTTTACCTACGATGCAGATGCCGAATTCGACATGGGGACTCCGTGGTACAGGCCGACACGGGTGAATCACCTGAGCAGCGGCGCCGACTTTGGCTGGAGGGCGGTCACCGGCAGCTGGCCGGCGTATTACCCCGATCATCCCGACAACACGCAGGCGGCGCTCGATATCGGCAAGGGGTCGCCCACAGGCGTCAGGTTCGGCACCGGCAGCCGCTTCCCGCCCGATTACCAGGAGGCGCTGTACATCCTCGACTGGGCCTACGGACGCATCCTGGCTGTGCACCTGGTGCCGCGGGGCTCCACCTATATGGGGGAGGCGGAGGTGTTTCTACGCGGCGAGCCTCTCAACCTGACCGATCTTGTTTTCGGCCCCGATGGAGCCATGTACTTCGTCACCGGTGGCCGCAAGACCCGCAGTGCTCTCTATCGCGTCAGCTATACCGGTCCGGCCATCGAGGCTCGCACCAGGACGGAGCAGGAGAAGGCGCGCGAAAAACTGTCACTCGCCGGCAGGCTGCGCCGGCGAGCGGTTGAGGTCCATCATGGCGAAGGGAAGGGCCTCGCGGGAGTCCTCGGCGGACCACTGGATGATCCCCGGGTCGCCCAGGCCGCGCGAATAGCCCTCGAACACAATTCACGGAATCCGGAAGTCGTCGCCCGCTTGCGGGAACGGAACGTGTTCTCGGCTGACGTGGAGCTGCTCACAGCCGAGGCCAATATCGCCGCACCCGCGGAGCTGCCGGCCCTGCTTGAAAAATGGCTGGATGTTCATCGAGGCTGGAACGACTGGCCTCCATCACAGCAGGCCGGTTTCATCGACATCTACCGCCGGGCGCTGGGGCGCCACAAGCTCCCCGCCCCGACGCGGAAGCTGATCAGAGACTCCCTTGGGCCGCATTTTCCCAGTGATTCCACCCGGCTCAACAACGCCCTGGCGACCATCCTTATCGAGCTGGATCCCACAGCTACCGTGCCGAAGGCGGCCAGCCTGCTCGAGGCCAGTGCCGGGCGGGGGGAGATCATCAACTACCTGTATCGCCTTCGCGGCGCCCGCCCAGGCTGGGCGCCCGCTTCCCGCAGGGTGTACTTCAGCCGCCTCGAATTATCCGGGACCTTTCCCGGAGGTCGAGGGTTGCCCCAGATTCTGAAAAATATCCGCCGCGACGCTCTCGCGACCCTGGAGGAGGGGGAGAAAAAAGAGCTCGAAGGGATCCTTGGCCGGAAACCTGCGCCGCCGCCCCTGCCTGGGGATTCAGGGCGACGCCTGGTGAAGGAATGGAAGACGGATGATTTCAAGGAGGGGCTCGGTTTTGATTCCGCCGGGCGCGACATCGCCAACGGCCGGAAGGTGTTCTCTGCCGCCCTGTGCGACCGCTGTCACCGCTACGGCAGAGAGGGCTACGCTGTCGGGCCTGAGCTTACCCGGGCCTCCTCTCGTTTTTCCCGACACGACCTGTTGCGGGAGATACTGGAGCCATCCAGCACCGTCGCTGAGAACTACCAGACCTCCATCCTGGAGCTGAAGGATGGGCGGGTTCTGACCGGGCAGGTGATTCCGAACCTCGACTATCGGGCCCCTGAGCTGCAGCTCGCTCCCG
>JAKUSY010000354.1 GCA_022451445.1 Planctomycetota bacterium | reverse complement strand
GTGAAACCCCAATAGAGCCCCGACTGGTGCTTGTGATGGCCGGGACTGTATTCCGTCAGCACCCCCCTGCCATCCGGAGCGACAATCGGGTGGAGGTACGGCCGAAAATCAGGCCTCGCGACCTGGGTGAGAACCGCCTTCTTCTCCCCATCGCGAAAGACCGAGAGCGTATTTCCCGGCTCATCCCGGCGCACCTCCAGTTCATCAGATCTCAAGGAAAGCTGGGCAGCGAACGACAACAGGACAGCCAGGAAAAGAGGAGTGTAGTTATTCATAGCCGGTTCTTTCGAATAGAGGAAGAGATGTCAGTAAGTGGTCCTTCAGGATGCCAAGAAGCGCCCGGGAATACAAAACTGTCTTTTGCCGGACCCGCGTATTCCAATTTGCGCTCGGCCGCGCCGCAGGCTGGGGACGGCAATTGATCCCCGGCGGGAAGACGAAGTTTGTACCTTTCCTGTACAGAAGTAACTTAACCCGGGTACTGAACGGTCCACCACGGAAGGCGAACAACATGAAAATCATTGCCTGCGTCACTCTTGCCCTGGCCCTGGGATCATCCGCGGGCCTGGCGCAGGAAGAAAAAACCATCCTCCTCATCGGCCACAAGCCGGACCACCCGCCCAGATGCCACGAATATCTTTCAACCTGCGAGATGCTGGCCAAGTGCCTGCGCCAGACAAAGGGAGTCGAGGCCATCGTGTCCAATGGCTGGCCGACAGACGCGAAGCTGCTCGAACGAACAGATTCCATCGTTCTCTATACGAGTCCCGGGGCGGAGATCGTCCTCGCCGAAAAATCCGCAGCCGCCTTCGAAGCCATGATGAAGCGAGGAGTGGGGTTGGTGGCGATCCACTGGGCCACCGGCGTCCATAAAAAAAACATCGAGCGCCTGGGAAAGAGGTGGTACGCGAGCCTGGGAGGAGGCTGGCCTCATTTCGCGGGTATCACGATGGGCAAGTCGCCCCTGGTGCAGAAAGATCCGGCCCATCCGGTCTGCCGGGGCTGGAAACAATACGAAATCAGCGACGAGTTTTATTTCGCGCCGGTCATTCACAAGACAGGGAAGGTGCTGCTGGAGGTCACGGCCAAGGGGAAGCCCCTGCCGGTAGGCTGGACCGTCGAGCGAGCCGATGGCGGACGCGCCTTCGGAACCACACTGGGGCACTTTCATCGTAACTTCGGCCTGCTTCCCTTTCGCAGGAGGCTCATCTATGGCATCATCTGGAGCGCCGGCGTCGGGGTGCCCGCGAAAGGGGCCCCCTGCAAGCTCGACAAGAGCGACCCTCTCTTTCCAAAGAGTTGAGCCGCGTCAATAAGGCTTGCCCCGAACGCCCGGTCGAAAGAAAATAAATCCCATGAAACAACTTCGAACACTCCTCCTGCTGGGCATGTCCCTCTTCCCGTTCGCCTCATCCGCCCTCACCGCGGAGGAAGAAAGAGACGGGAAGAAAACCCGGCCAAATATTCTCTTTATCGCGATCGACGATCAGAACGACTGGATCGGCTACCTCGGGGGACATCCCATGGTGAAGACCCCGAATATAGACCGCCTTGCCGGGCGCGGAACGGCCTTCACCAATGCCCACTGCCAGTCACCCTTGTGCAATTCATCCCGTCCCAGCGTCATGACCGGGCTGCGGCCTTCTTCTACCGGGATCTACGGGCTCGCCCCCTGGTTTCGAAACCTGGAGGAATTCAAGGGTGTGGTCTCGCTGCCGCAGCACCTCGGCGCCAACGGCTACCGCACCTACTCCACCGGCAAGATCTATCACGGCCGGTACGGGCGCAAGGGAGCGGAATTCGACGTGCTCGGACCAGGCTCGAGTGTCGGAGCGCGGCCAAAGAAGAAGCTCGTCACCACCCCCTTCGGAAACCATCCCCTGGTCGACTGGGGTGTCTTCCCCCATAAGGACGAGGAGAAGGGCGACTGGAAGGTCGCATCCTGGGCCGTCAAGCAATTGGATGAGAAGCCCCGGGAGCCCTTCTTTCTCTCTGTGGGCTTCTTCCTCCCCCACGTCCCCTGCTACGCCACGCGGAAATGGTTCGACCTCTATCCCGACGACGACTCGGTGCTGCCGAAGATCCAGCGCGGCGACCGCGAGGATACGCCGCGCTTTTCCTGGTATATGCACTGGTACCTTCCGGAGGTGCGCCTGAAATTCCTCGAGGAATCAAATCAATGGCGCAACCTGGTGCGCTCCTACCTCGCCTGCACCAGCTTCGTCGACAGCCAGGTCGGGCGCGTGCTGGCGGCGCTGAAGCGCAATGGCTTCGACAAGAACACCATCGTGGTGCTCTGGTCCGACCACGGCTGGCATCTCGGTGAAAAGCTCATCACCGGAAAGAACACCCTCTGGGACGATGGAACCCGGGTTCCGCTGGTCTTCGCCGGCCCGGGAATCAAGAGCGGCCAGGTATGCTCGAAACCTGCGGAGTTGCTCGACATCTACCCGACGCTGAGTGATCTCTGCGGCCTCAAGCAGAGAGCGCATCTCGAGGGCCACAGCCTTCTGCCCCAGCTACGCGATGCGAACGCCCCCAGGAAGTGGCCGGCGATCACTACCCACAACCATGACAACCACGGTGTTCGCTCAGAAGGCTGGCGCTACATCCGCTACGCCGACGGCTCTGAAGAGCTCTATGACATGAAGAAGGATCCCAACGAGTGGAACAACCTGGCGGCCGATCCCTCGCATGCGGGAGTCATCGCCACCCACCGGGGATTTCTTCCGAAGGAAAACCGCAAGCCCGCCCCGGGATGCCGGCACCGCATCCTGGTCTGGGAGAATGGCAAGGCGACCTGGCAGGGCAAGGAGATTGCTCCGGCCGAGCCCATCCCCGGCCAATAAACCCCGCCCAGCGCATAGGTCTGGACTTTTCAAGCCGGTTTTCCGATGCTGTGGATCGAGGAAAAAGCGTCTCAAGCAACCATCCGTCCTGCCGCCCGGCACCAATGGAGCCCATCCCATGAAAAAGAAAACCGCTCAGCACCTCTCCCGCCGTCGTTCTCTCGCAAGCACCGCGGTGGCCGCGGCTGCCACATCGATCGGCGCCATGGCGGCCGAACCTGTCGCGGAAACCGTGATAGGGGAAGGCGACTACCGCTATGGAGTTCTTCACGCCTGGCCGCAATTGCCCGACAAGTACACATGGCAGACCACTCACAACGTGGCCGTTGATAAGGATGGATTCCTATACGTCATTCACGAGGGGAGAGCGAAGCAGAAAGATCATCCCTCGATTTTCGTCTTTGACCCCAAGGGGCGCTACGTCAGGAGTTTTGGCAAGCAATTCCAGGGCGGCGGTCACGGGATCGAGGTCCGACAGGAAGGCGGGGAACAATTCCTCTACGTCTGCGCCTACCAGCATCTGAAGACCTTCGCCAAGATGAGCCTCAAGGGTGAGGTCGTCTGGCAGAAATACGCGCCGATGAAATCCGGCGTCTACGCTGAGAACGAAGACAGCAAGCCGACCCGCGCCTGGGGCCGCAACCGCTTCATGCCGACCAACTTCGCCTTCCTCGACGATGGAGGCTTCCTGCTGGTCGATGGCTACGGCGCCTACTGCATCCATCAATACGACAAGGACGGCAATTGGAAACGACACTTCGGCGGACCGGGCAGGGGCAAGGGGAAGTTCAACCTGCCCCACGGCATCTGGATCGACCGCCGGGCCGGCCGCAAGCCCTCCATCGCCGTCTGTGACCGCGCCAACCACACCGTACAATACCTCGACATGGACGGAAAGTACCTCGAGACGCTCACCGGCTACGGCCTGCCGGCCAACGCCGACACCTGGAAGAACCTGATGGTCGTGCCTGAGCTGCACGCGCGAGTGACGATCCTTGATGAGAAGAACAAGGTGGTCGCCCGCCTCGGCGACGACGTAAAGCGCATCAAGGCGAAAGGAGGGAGCCGAATCCGGACCACTCCATCAAGCTGGAAAGACGGCCGCTTCGTCCACCCCCACGATGCCTGCTTCGACAACGACGGCAACATCCTGGTGGCCGAGTGGGTCGGCACCGGCCGGATCACCAAGCTCGTGCGAATGGGCTGAGGCCCGCTCACGCATCGGGTGGACCGTTACTTCGAGCAGATGACCTGGA
>JAKUSY010000353.1 GCA_022451445.1 Planctomycetota bacterium | reverse complement strand
AAAGCCGGTTCCCGGGATCGGGCCCGAGCAGGTCCTCGTCAAGGTACACGCCACCGGCATCTGCGGATCGGATGTCGCCTATTACTTCGGCAAGAGTTCGGTCGGCACCGAGACGGGCAAGGGGCCCCTGGTGCTCGGGCACGAGCTCTCCGGTGTCGGTGCGAAGGTTGGCGAAATCGCGGCTGAAAAGGGCGGTTTCGAGGTCGGCGACCCCGTTGTCGTCAACCCGGTACAATCCGATGTCGATTCTCCCTGGACCCAGAAGGGGCTCTCAAATGTCGATCTCGGAACCGTAGTCGGCGTGTCAGTCGACGGCGGCTTCGCCGAGTACTGCGCCTCGCACTGGTACTGGACCGTCAAGGTGCCCCAGGACATGGACCTCGACATCGCGGCCTCGGCCGAGCCGCTGGCCTGCGGTCTCTACGCCGTTAAGAACCTGAACATCGAGGCCGGCCAGTTTGTCACCATCTTCGGACCCGGTCCCATCGGGCTCATGATGGTACAGATGGCGAAGGTCTACGGAGCCGGCAAGGTGCTGCTCGTGGGGACCCGGGACGAGCGACTCGATGTCGGCAAGGAGCTCGGCACCGACCTTATCGCCAACACCAAGGATCCGGAATCTCCTGACTACGTCGAGGATCTCGACAAGTTCATCCGGGATAACAATGATGGCGAACTCTCTGACCGTACAATCCTCGCCACCGCCAACCTCGGGGCGATCAAGTCCGGCATCGACACCGCCGGCAATGCCTCGACGGTCGTCATCTTCGGGCTTCCCGGCGACGACGACGTCCACAGCTTCAGCGGAATCGAGTGCATGCTCAAGGACATGACCATCCGCTACTCCTGGCTGGCGCCGGACACCTGGCCCGAGGCCGTCGACCTCCTGCACAGCGGCAAGGTGCGGGTCGAGCCACTCCAGAGCTACAGCTTCGCTCTCGAAGAGCTGGGCGACTCCCTGCGCAAGGTCAAGGACCGCGAGGGCAACGCGATCAAGCCGCTGATGAAGAATTAAGGCTCAGCGCCCGGCGGAATTTAAAACGGAGCCTGCCGTCTTCCCGAAGATGGCGGACCCCGTTTTTTGATCAGACGAAGAGATCAGTCCGAATTGTCGTGGCCCCCGAGCTGGATGCCCCAGGGCCTCTGGGCCCGGTTCCGGAGACCTCCCCCGACGATCGAGTGCTCGCCCTCGGCGGTATTGTTGCGGCCGCCGGCCACTATGGAAAATTCTGCAACGGCCATATTGCCGCCGCCGCCGCCCACAACCGAGCCGCGGGCGGAGGCCGTGTTGCCCTGTCCTCCGCCGATCATCGTATTCCTGCCGGTGGCGTAGTTGCTCTCCCCCCCGCCGACAAAACTCGCCTGGCCGTAGGAGATATTGTTGAATCCGCCTGAGGCCGACGAGAGCCAGCCCCCCACCGTATTTCGGCCACCCACCACCTGGGCTCCCCAGGTCGAGTAATTGTTGCGGGAGCCTACCACGAGGTTGTGCGAGCCAATCCTGTAGTTGTCGTCCTCGGTATCGCCAATTCCATCATCGGAGCGCGTCTCCTGGTAGCCGATGATCAGGTTGCCCAGGCCATTGGTCCGATGGGTGCCGAAGTCCCAGATCTCCGCCGCCTGGTTTCCCCAGGTCGAGCCCATCCCGTTCACGAGCTGAACGTTGACGCCGGAGATGCGGATAGCGGTCGCCTGGTTGCCGGTATCATCGACCGGCAGGGTGACCAGGCTCATGTAGCTGAGTATCTCAGCCTGCTCGGCGGTGAGGGCCGGAGCGTCCTGGGCACAGGCCACAGGCACGGGCTCCACGCCGCCCGTGAAGAGCCAGCTCAGCAGGTGGATCGCATCGCTGACATCGCGGGTACCGTCGCCGTTGGTGTCACCATTGACGCTGGCGACCGGACCTTCATCTCCACCTGCGAGCGCCACCAGCTGCAGCGCGATAACGCCGAGGAGCGCCGCGTTGAGAAATAACGCGAAGAGGATCATGCGTTTCATAGGATGACTCCTTTTGTCTGTTTTTTATTGATGAGAGGACCCACGCGGTTCAGAAAGGAGCTCGACAGGCCTCCGCTCCCCACCGCACCTCTACCATACACTTCAATTGTACCCCTTCATCCCGACGCCCGGCTCCACCATTTCAGTTCGCGCCGAGCAGCCGCACGGAGCGCATAAGGAAAAGAGGCACCGCCCGGGGTACCATGCCCACCACGAGAGAAAATGATGAAACTCCCCACGATCGAAACACCGTCGTGACAGTCCCGGAACTCAAAGAACCCATCCTTGCCGACGTAGAGAGCGCCCGCGACAGGATACGTCCCTGGCTGCCTCCCACAGCGCTGAGGTCCTATCCCGCGCTGTCCGCCCTTGCCGGAGCGGAGCTCTTCGTCAAGCACGAGAACCACCAGCCCATCGGCGCCTTCAAGATCCGCGGCGGCATCAACCTGCTCAGCCGCCTCAGCGACGAGGAAAGGGAGCGGGGAGTCATCTCCGCCTCCACAGGCAACCATGGACAATCCATCGCCTACGCGGCGAAACTCTTCGGAGTGCGAGCCATCATCACCGTACCCGAGGGCGCCAATCCCGCCAAGGTCGACTCCATGCTGGCGCTCGGGGCCGAGGTCGTCTTCCATGGGAAGGATTTTGACGAGGCCCGCGAGGAGGTTGAGCGCCGCGGCGCCGCCGAGGGCCTGCGCTATATCCATTCGGCGAACGAGCCCCTGCTGATCGCGGGGGTGGGCACCTGCGCCCTCGAGATCATCGAGGAGGAGCCCGACCTCGATGCGCTGATCGTTCCGATTGGAGGAGGAAGCGGGGCGGCCGGAGCCGGGCTCGTCATAGAGAGCCTGAGCCCGCGGACAAAGCTCATCGGGGTGCAGGCCGAGGAGGCACCGGCCGCCCGGCTCTCCTGGAAGGAGGGCACCCTGGTCGAGGCGCCGATGACGACGAAGGCCGAAGGCCTCGCGACGCGCTGCGCCTTCGAGCTGACCCAGGGGCTGCTTCGAAAACACCTCGATGACTTCGTGCTCGTCAGCGAGGAAGAGATGAGCCGCGCGGTCCGGATGCTGCTCGAAAAAACCCGCAATCTCGCCGAGCCATCGGGCGCCGCGTCGCTCGCCGCGGCGCTGAAGCTCACCGACAGGCTCGCCGGGAAGAAGACGGGCGTGATCCTCAGCGGCGGGAACATCTCCCCGGACCAGCTGATGGACCTACTGGCCTCTGCATGAGAGGCCTGGCACCAGGGTCACCGGGCAGGAACAGCTGGAGGCTGCCTGCCGGGATCAGTTGCGGCCGCCGCGACCCCTGCCGCCGAAGCCGCCGAAGCGACCACGGTCATCACCTCTCTCTCGACCCTCGTCGTTGTCGTCATCGTCGTTGGTCTCGGGTTCGCCGGTAAAGCCGAACTCCTCCATGGCTGTCTCGATCTCGAGCTGCTGGATCGAGCACTGCTGGCCGGAGTTCAGGGAGATGAAGAGATAGCCCGTTTGCTCCGGGTTCGCTTCCCCATAGTACTGGGTATAGATGCTGTTGGCCTTCCACCTGACCGGCTTGCCGTTGACGGAGAAGGTCAGGCTTTTTCCCACGCGCTCCACCCTGATACGCTGCCAGCCTTCCTTCAATTCGATCTGGAGACGCTTGGAGCGCAGGTCTTCAGACGTGACCCCCATGGTCCTGCCTCCGTAGACGTGGACCGTAGCGGAAAAATCACCCCGCAACAGTCTCTTGGAAGCCAGCAAAGCGTAACCGGAGATGCCGGTGGTATTCTTGACGGTGAGAGCTTCACCGCGCCTGGCGAGAGTCATCTTTTCGAGCGGGTGGGTCCTCCAGCGCTCGCGCTGGTAACAAAGAACCTGGAGCTCCGACAGCTTGATTCCCCGGGAGAGGCCGATCTCCTTCTCGATCTCCGTGAGCCTCTTCTCGATTCGAACCTGGCTCAGACCTTCGAGACCGACGAGGACCTTGCGGTACCAGTGAGCGGCCCTCATCAGGCAGCTGATCCGGAGAACATCCTTATTGCCCAGCGCCAGCTCCCACCATCCATCGGCGATACCCTGCAGTTCCAGGGCAACACCAGACGCCTTGAATTC
This sequence comes from Planctomycetota bacterium, assembly GCA_022451445.1. GTDB lineage: Bacteria > Planctomycetota > UBA8108 > UBA8108 > UBA8108 > UBA8108. The sequence goes on along the minus strand of JAKUSY010000353.1, from coordinate 21 downwards.
TTCATCGGCCAGCTTCTTCAG
>JAKUSY010000352.1 GCA_022451445.1 Planctomycetota bacterium | reverse complement strand
GCAGCGCTCGCCGATGCACTCGGGCAGCGGGATCCCCTCGGCGCTGGCGCCGCCGAACGCGGCGATCTCATCGTCTCTCAAGGCGACATCGCGGATCTGTACGCTGCTGACGTACCCTCCTGCTGTTTCGCCGTTTTCGTCCGCGAAGATCATGATCGTCTCGCCCAGGGAGAATCGCCCATCGATACCCTCGCCCGTATTCTGCTGAACGCGCTCACCGTTGATGTAGCTGGTATAGGTCCCGGCGACGAGGTCCACCGACAGGGCCAGCCTGTGCCACTGCCCATCGGGGGCGGAGCCCCCGTAGTTGCCGCTGATGCCGATCCCGCCGGCCGGGTCCACGAACCAGTCGCCGTCGTTGGAGTTCGTCTCGTTGGTCTGGTAGAGAGCCTGCCAGCCCTCGGTCCCGAGGAAGCCATCGGGGTCATCCGCGCCAAAGGCCTCGGGGTACATGACGTCCATGATCAGCGTGTACTGGTTCACGTAGGCGCCGCCCGCGTTCGGAGAGAGACCGTGGTACATCCTGAAGAGCGTGCCCTGCTCGAACCTGCAGACCTCGGCGGAATCGCCGTCGATCTCTTTCTCCTCGAAATCGAAGACGGGCTCGAAGGCCGGCGTGGCGAACTCCGGAAAGAGCTCCTGGCTCTGGGTGGTCGCCTCCAGGCCTCCTTCAAAATCCCACTGGGCTATCACCTGGCCCCGAACCTCGGCCTGGACCGTAAAGAGCAGGATGACTGAGAGACCAACGCAAAAACGGCTTATTGGGCGATACATGTATCAAGACCTCCTGATCGCGGCATGCTAATCGAATTGAGCTGATAACAAGGCAGTCTGCCGCCCCGCGAAAGAGGGAGGTAGAGAGGGTTCCAATCCCCCTCAGTCTAAAAGACCCTTACCCTATCAGTAGACCACCAAGGCACAGGCAGCACAACGAAGAAGACCCCGGCTGTTTCAGGGGCAGCCGTTGAAGGTCTCGCAGTCGAAATTGTCGGGAGGAGACGCGGGATCGGGGCCACACCTGTCCCGGGGAGCCGGTATCGCCTCACCGCCGAGGAACAGGAAGTTGAGCATGAAGATCCCATCGGTCAGCTGCAGGATGCCGTTGTTGTCGACATCGCAGGCCTCGAAACAGGAAGGAGATGCCCCGCCGAGGAAGAGGAAGTTGAGGATGTTGCACGCAGCGGTGAGGTTCAGAAGGCCGTTGTCGTCCGAATCTCCCCTTACGAATTGGGGTACGGCGGGCTCCGGATCCCCGGGACCGGGGTCACCGGGTCCCGGGTCGATCTCGATGCTCTCGGCAAGGTCTTCGATCTCCTCGGCGGAAAGCGCCACATCATAGATCTGCACGTCATCGACGAGGCCGTTGAAGTAGCGCGACGAGCCGTTGGAACCGATGTACACCGGATCGCTGTTGATGTTCATCTCGCCGGTATTCTCCACCGTCGAGACGAGCTTGCCATCGAGGTAGATGTTCTGCTCAAGCCCATCGAAGGTCGCGGCGATATGGTGCCAGCCATTGGCCGCCACGCCGACCGTGGTGGAGTGGAAATTCGGCCAGTGGTAGAAGGCGAGCTCCTCTGAGGCCTGGTTTCGTTCAAAGCTGAACACCGACTCCTTCTTGAGAACGGTGTCCCAGCTTTCCTGCCAGGCTTCCACCTTCATCCAGAAAGCCGCGCTGAAGGCCCCGGTCCAGTCGAAGAGGGGATCGCTGCCGAGCATCACCGTGTCAACCGCGCCATCGAGAACCAGGACATCACTGTCTCTCTCCTCGTCAAAAACGATGGCAGCATCGCCGATGGGTATGCCGTGAAGCTCATTGCCGGAGCTGTCGCAGAACTCTCCTTCAAACTCGTAGCGCGCCACAAGACCTTGCGCTAAAACGCCCGTACCGCAACCGAGCAGCGACAGGAACACGACTGTAGCGAACGTCTTTTGCATGGCGCTTCCTCGCAGGCTGACCCGTTATCGATTTCAATCCGCCCTGGCCGCTGAATCAACGTTGATTGTCGGCGAGTTCAGCTCGAAATCAACACAGAATACCCGCATCAACGACCGGGCAACGGGCGCGTGATCTTCCCGGGGCGGCAGCCCCGGGGGAAATCACGTGTCTCAACCCGCAGCGAACGCTCTCCAGCTGAGAGCCGGGAGGCTCAGGGACAGCTGTCGTAGGTGTCGCAGCCGATCTCGTCCGCCGGGTCCGCGGGGTCCTCGCCGCACTCGGTACCGGGCGCCGGAGGCGCGTCCCCGCCGTTGAACAGGAACATCAGCGTGAAGATCCCGTCGGTCAGCTGGAGACTTCCATTGTTGTCGGAATCAGCTGAATCAAAACAGGTAGGCTCAGCACCGCCGACAAACAGGTAGTTGAGGCTGAAGATGGCGTCGGTAAGGTTCAGGAAGCCGTTATCGTCAGCATCGCCGCGCACGAAGATCGGCGCGGGCGGCCCCTGGCAATTCTCCGCCTCGGAGCAGTCGGCGTCGTCACAGTCCGTGTCGCCGTCCTCGTCGTCATCGGTTCCGTTGTCGCAGATCTCATCCGGCACCGGCGGCTCGCCGTCCGGCGAGAGGATCTCCAGCTCGGCGATGCTCAGGAACTCCCCGGGCATCGAGACGCGCACGAACTGGCCCTCGGCCTCCACGTCTTCGATCTGCAGGAAAGGTCCGTTGATGATCTGGCCGACGCCCGGGAGGAAGGTCTCTTCCCAGACCACCTCGAGCTCGAAATCGAGGACCGTGATCGTGAAGTTGGTCAGGCGCTCGCTGCAGCAATCGAGACGGTTCCAGATCCTCATATAGGATATGTAGTAGGTGTCCTGGAGATCGACCTCCCACCAGGAGGGCGTTCCATCGAGCTGGTCCGTGTGGGTGGTCGTTCCGGCACCCCATTGGCCATCGGTGTTGCCGTCGATCGCGCGCCCGGGAGCGCCGCCCCAACCCTCGGAGGACTGGGTGGCGATGCCGTTGGGGCCGACGTTCACGTAGCCCCCATCATCCGGGGGAGGCGGAGGACCCTGCTCGACGCAATCTTCGGGCGGATCATCGATGAACTGCCCCTCGAGCTCGTCCGCATCCCCGGTGCCGTGGAAGACAATCCCTTCGCTCGCATCGGTCAGGACCAGTCCGAACTCATCGCGAAGACCGATCCTCATGTTCCAGCCGCCGCCGCCCTCCCAGACGTAGGCGGTGATCTTGTTGACGCCGGGCGCCAGGTCGGCGCAGCGGGTCTCCTGGCAGTCACCGGCGCTGCCGCGGCAGGCGCTGACCAGGGTCACGGTATAATTGTTCACGTCGAGGCGAATCGAGTCATCGCTGGCGGTGCAGACCTGGACCCGCATCGGCGCATCGGTGGTGTTCTCGACGTAGGTCGTCGAGACGGCCACTATGTTGTCGTTGGCGAAAAACCCGGCCGCGATGGCGATGGCGTCGAAATCCACCAGGTCGCCGACCGGCACCCTGATGCCCTCATCCTCCAGCAGGCCCGAGCTGATCCAGGTCGGCAGAGCGTTGAAGTTCGTGCCTCCCCAATTGCTCGACTCGGCATCGAAGAAGTCGATATCCCAATCATCTCCAGGGCGCGGATTTTCCTCCTCCATCTCATAGGGCGCCACCCAATTCCCGAGCATCCGATCCAGCCCGCCGCCGCCGCAGCCGCCATCCTGGTCGAGGAAGAGCATGTTCCAGGCCTCGGTCCTGAGCCAGCCGAAGGGGTTGATTCCCTCCAGGGTGCAATCAGGGGCCTCGGCGACCTCCTGTCCCTCGAGCTCGTCATCCTCGCCGGTACCGTGGAATATAACCCCCGCGCTGAAGTCATTCAGGACCTGCATGTCTGCATCCCGCAGCCCGATCCTCATATTCCAGCCGCCTCCACCCTCCCAGACGTAGGCGGTGATCTTGTTGATCCCGGGCGCCAAATCGGCGCAGGTAACCTCCTGGCAGTCGCCGGCGCTGCCGCGGCAGGCGCTGACCAGGGTCACGTTGTGGTTGTTGATGTCGACGCGAATAGAGTCATCGCTGGCGGAACAGACGTAGACCCGCATCGGCTCATCGGTGGTGTTCTCGACGTAGGTCGTCGAGACGGCCACTATGTTGTCGTTGGCGAAAAACCCGGCCGCGATGGCG
>JAKUSY010000351.1 GCA_022451445.1 Planctomycetota bacterium | reverse complement strand
GCTTGCCGGAGCGGAACCGGTGTCCGGCCAGGAGGCGCCAGCGGATGAGCCGGGCAGGCTCATCGACCAGCTGGCAAGCAGGGACAGGACCATCCCCAAGCGGGAGGTCCTCGAACGGCTCCTCGCGAATCCGGCGGTCAACCTCCTCCGGGTGCGAGAGACCGCCAGGGAAGGCGACCGGGAGGCCCGGCTGATGGCCCTGCGCCTCCTGGCGGAGATCAGGGACCCCCGGGCCGCCGAGATTGCCGGAGCCTGCCTCACCTCCGGCGACAAGGCCATCCGGCGGCGGGCCGGCAGCGCCCTGATGATTCTCGAAGACGCAAGCCAGCTGGCGAAGGTCATCGCGCGGCTGCACGTCGAAAAAGACGCGGGAGCCCTGAAATCCCTCATCGCGGCGGCCGGCTCGAGCGGCCGGGCAGACGCAGCTGATGCGCTCCGTCCCTATCTGCGCCATGAGAACCAGAGCGTGCGGGTCAACACGGCGATCGCCCTCGCCCGGCTGGGGAGCATGGAGGCCCTCACGACAATACTGGAGGGGATCGAGAGCGCCGACCCGCAGGCCCGGCGAGAGGCTGTCTACGGCCTCGGCTTCTTCGCCGGTGAAAGCCAGAGGGCCCGGACCGCGGCCCTGGCTATCATCGACAACCCGGCGGGCGCCTGGAAAGGAGAGGCGGGCATCTCGCTGCTTCGCCTGGGCCTTGCCGCCGCCCCGGACAAGCTGCGCCTACTCTCGGCCGTCTCCGCCGCGAACCATCCGCGGGTCCAGGCCTGGGCCATCCAGGAGATCTCGAAACTCCGGGGACACGCGGCCGAGGCCTGGCTGAGGCAGAGAGCCGCCCGCAACGATGCTCTCGGTCGCTTTGCCGGGCTCAGGCTGCTCCTGAAGAGAGGGGGCGCGGATGCGCAGAGGTAACGCTCACGCATTCCTTTTCACCTGCCTCGCCACGATGCTCTGCTGGCTCGTTACTGCGGAGGCCCACGAGGTCGGAGTCCATCGGGACATCAGCCACAACGCAGTGGATATCCTCGATATCGAGCTGCTCAACCGCTACCGCTCCCAGATCGGCCAAGGCTCTGTAGATGAGGACACCTTCCCTCAGTACTGCTACCACGCCTACAACCCCCACAACGGCCGCGGCTTCGACCTGCCCTGTCCCGGGGTGGTCAACTGGGCGAACATCATCGCCTCCAATGCCCACGACGCGATGCCGATCCTCTGGGCGCGGACCGTCGCGGCATACGATGCCGGAAACCTTGATGGCAGCGACGGCGCCTTCCACATGTTGGGACGCTGCATCCACCTCATCCAGGATATGACCTCACCCGGCCACACTCACTCAGACACCCACATCGATGGAGATGATTTCGAGCTCTGGGGCGGCGGCAACTTCCTGCCGCTGCTGGATCTCGACCCGGCCTTCCCTGTAGATGGAAGTCCGGAGTCCTTCGTGCACACATCAGCTCTACTGGTCTACAACGCCACAACCTGGCCGGGAATAATCCAGGAAGCCAGCCCCCAGCCTGACACCCTTTTCAAACGCATGTTCCCCACCCTGACCTTCCACGATGGCGGCTTCCTCGGTGATGATTACTGGGTGATCGACAATATCGGGGAATTCGATGAGGCAGGTGTGTTTCCGCCCTGAATCGGCTCGCCAAGCGCCTGCGACGAGTGGTGGCCGAGCGACGACGACTTCGACGAGGACGAGGGGGGGCCCGGAGGAGCCAGGAGGATCACAGGCAACTTCTACGTCGAGAACGCCGCGGGTGACGACAATCGTCTCGCCCCCGCGGTATGGGAAGGCGCCAGAAACACCCGCTCACTCATGCGGCTCTATTCCGAAGAATTGTACCCGCTCGCCATCAGCTACAGCGCCGGCCTGCTGCAGACCTTCGCCGACACGGTCTGCCCTCCGCCGACAGCTGACTTTACCATCACGGAGGCCGGCACCGGCTGCGCTCCGCACAGGGTACGGTTCAGGGATCGTTCGGATGGAGACTCGATCGACACCTGGAGCTGGGACTTCGGGGATGGTTCGGCCAGCGAAGAGCGGCACCCGGTCCATATCTATACCAAGCCCGGCTCCTACATCGTCACCCTCACCGTGTCGGGCGATTGCGGAGAGAGCGCCCGAACAATTCGGGACCTCGTACGGGTGCTGCCCGGCAGCCCGGCTATCGACGAAAACGGCGACCAGATCGCCGGTGAATGCCGCGAGGATCATCCCTTTCACCGCGGCGATGCCAACGCTGACGGGTCGGTAGATATCTCGGACCCCCTGAGAATATTCAGCTTCCTGTTCCTCGGCGCGGAGACTCCCTCCTGCCTCGACTCCGCAGATGCCAGCGACGATGGCAACATCGACATCACCGATGGGGTATTCCTGCTGCGCTATCTCTTCAACGGGGCCGCGCAGCCCCCCGCACCCGGACCGCCGGGCAGCGACTGCGGCAGCGATCCCGACGATGGCGGAGACACCCTGGGTTGCGAAAGCTATAAAAGCTGCTGAGGAGAAGGCTCAGGGCCTGCCGCCGCGCGAACCTCGCCTCCCGCTTCGGCTTCGACCTTCTTCGCTCCTGCCGCGCCGGGCCGGCGCGCCGGGATCGGTAACCGGGATCTGGGTCTTCCAGTTGACGTCGAGAATTCTCCCGAGAGCGTTGTGGGGGAGCGTCTCTTTTCGCTCGGGCTCGTAAAGCGCCAACGCCCGGGCAAAGCTTTCCTCCAGATCCTTGCTGCTCACGCCCAGCTTGACCTGGGTCAGGACCTTGCCTTCCTGTCCGAATGTGTCCGGAGCGATAACAAAGACGCCTTCCTGGTTCTTGACACCCTTGATCTTCTCGAGCTCTGAAGCCGCCTCAGCATCGACGAAGATAAAACGGCCGATGAACGCCTTGCTCCAGGCCAGCTCGTTGACCTGTTTCCGCAGCTTCTGCATCGCGCCCTTGGAGCGGGCCACGGCCGCCACCAGCGGCAGGTTATCACATGCAGCGACGTTGAGAGCCAGGCGGACGTTCGGCAGCACCGGCAGCGCCGGCAATGAGGACCTTGCCTCTTTCTTCACGACATAGCGTGAAGCGATCTCATCCATCTTCTTTTCCATATCCCTGGCAGCCTGCTCTTCCTCGCCGGGAAAGGACCAGCCCGGTGAGCGCCCGGACCGGACGAGCTTGTCCTTACCATCGGGGCTCATGATGCAGAAAACGGTATTTTCGAGCTGGCCGCTGCGCCCGCGAAAGATTCTGCTGAGATACTCGGCCTCTTCCTTGCTCTCGTAGGTCGCGAGCCTGGCGCAGACGAATTCCCGCGAGGCGCGGATGATACCTTTGTCAGACAGGAAACTCCTGTCCATGCGCTGCTTGCCGGGTCACCAGATTCCCGAGATAGAATGGCAATGCGGAGCCGCCGAGACCAGGAGGATGGGCTTGCCGGTACGTTTCGCTTCCGCGAGCGCGCTCGTGAGCGTTCCATACCAGGCGATGCCGGCCTGCCTGGCGACGGCCTGCTCGCCGGCGACCTTTCCCTTTTCCTGCGCGAAAGAATTCACGGACAGTCCAAGGAAGAAACCCACGCTCAAGATCAGGAAAAAACGCCTCATTGCTCCGCTCCACTAATTAAACCGACAGCGCCCACGACAGGGTGGTAAACCCCGGACCGGGCCACTGGTGTCGAAAGATTTTCAATTATTCTATCAGCCGGCCCGGCTGCATGAAAGCAGCGGACAGAAAACCCTGGGCGTAAAATCCCGCCGTTGCGTTGAAAACCCCGCCAGGGAGAGACGATTACAGGCAGGGGGGCTCACTCTCGCAATCGGGAATAGACTGGCAGCCGACCCCCTCATCAGGGGGAGGACCCCCGAGGATGATTAAATTGAGTCCAGAGATAGCGTCGGCAATATTCAGGCGGCCATCCCCGTTGAAGTTCATGGCGTCCTGGCAACCCGGCTCGGGACCGCCAAGGAACAACCAGTTCAGCATGCAGACCGCGTCGGCTATATTCACCCGCCCATCGGAATTACAATCGTAGGTGACGGCGTTTTCATCAATACCGAGGAGAGTCACCTCGTAGGCCGTCTTCCCGGGCAGAACGCCGAAGTTGCCGTGGGTAACCACGTTGTCCACCGGCTGC
>JAKUSY010000350.1 GCA_022451445.1 Planctomycetota bacterium | reverse complement strand
ATCGGCGCGGGGGACATCGGGGAGCTCTTCCCCGATACCGATCCCCGGTGGAAGGACCAGGCCAGTTCCCATTTCGTAGCGGCAGCCCTCGAGCGTGTGAGCCAGGCTGGATTCCGGGTCGTCAACGTGGATGCTACGGTTTTCCTCGAAGCGGTCAGGCTTTCTGCCTACAAGCAGAAGATCGCAGCCCGGATCCGGGAACTTCTGGAGCCCTCGGGGGACCTTGCCGCCAATGCGGTAAATGTGAAAGCCAAGACGATGGAAGGCTGCGATGCGGTCGGGGAGCTTCGGGCTGTGGCCGCCCAGGTTGCCGTACTTCTTGAGGGCCGTGAATGAGAACCGTTTCGGACCTCTCAGCTCTTTGGGCAGTGATAAAACGGTAAAATCGAGAGAAACCCCTGTTTTTTCTTCCCAGGAGCCCTGTATCCGGGGTTTTCAGGGCTCTTCAAAGGCAGTTAGAGGCAGCATCGGTTTCAGGGCCCTTGGTTTTTTACTAAGTCCTTTAAAATAAACACTTTGTAAATATATTTTTTGTCTTGAAAGGAATAAGAGGCTCTGTATAATCTCGCTCCCTTATTGTAAAGTTAAGCCGGTAAATAGGCTAGCGTAGCTCAACGGTAGAGCTCCGGTTTTGTAAACCGGGGGTTGTGGGTTCGATTCCCACCGCTAGCTCATGAAACGGTTGACCGCTTTTAGGTCTGTCTTTCAGGAAATATGGGGTATTTTCCCGGTCCTGAGGGGCTATTGCTGGTGTGAGGGCAGGTGCCCGAGTGGCCAAAGGGAACGGACTGTAACTCCGTCGGCTTTAGCCTTCAGTGGTTCGAATCCACTCCTGCCCACCATTATTCTCGACTGAAGAGTCCGGTAATTGTGAAAGCGGGTTTTTATGAGGTTTTTCGCGGATGGATTCTGAGGGGGCTTGAGCGGGTGTAGCTTAGTGGTAAAGCTCCAGCCTTCCAAGCTGATTACGAGGGTTCGATTCCCTTCACCCGCTCCATTTTTACCAGGTTTCCAGTTGCAAGAACGGTGGATTGCGGAGAACGGAGATTTTAAGGATTTTATGTCGATATAAGAAGGGATAAAGCCGGTTTCTATTGAGCGCGTTAGACGAGTTCGGATGCCGCTGTAGCTCAGTCGGTAGAGCGCTTCCTTGGTAAGGAAGAGGTCGCGGGTTCGATTCCCGCCGGTGGCTCCATTTTTGATAGAAGAGAAATAAGGCGGAAAACAATAGAATGTCGAGTCGGGAGTTTCAGCTCCCATCCCAATAGTCAGTGAATGTCGCTTTGAAGCTCATTGTTTCATGGCTTAGTGATTTGAATTTGAACTGAAGGATAAAGTTAACGGTATCGGCGTCCGGAGTGAGGACGCTCGAACCGTCAGCAGGTTTGAAGGAGCCCAAGAGAGATGGCGAAGGACGTATTTGAAAGGACAAAGCCTCACGTTAATGTTGGAACGATCGGCCACGTTGACCACGGCAAGACAACTTTAACCGCGGCGATCACCCAGACCCTTGCCAGCCAGGGGCTGGCCACCGTGCGTTCTTTTGACTCCATCGATAATGCTCCGGAAGAGCGGGAGCGTGGAATTACGATCAATACCGCGCACGTGGAGTATGAGACGGAAAATCGTCACTACGCGCACGTCGATTGCCCCGGCCACGCCGACTATGTGAAGAACATGGTTACCGGCGCCGCCCAGATGGATGGAGCCATCCTGGTGGTGAGCGCTGCGGACGGTCCCATGCCCCAGACCCGTGAGCACATCCTGCTTGCGCGCCAGGTGCAGGTGCCCAGTATCGTCGTGTTCATGAACAAGATTGACCAGGTCGATGACGAGGAGCTTCTCGAGCTTGTCGAGATGGAGATTGTTGACTTGCTCAACGAATACGATTTTCCAGGCGATGAAACGCCCATCATCAAGGGCTCGGCGCTCAAGGCGCTCGAAAATCCGGAAGATGAAGCCGCTACGGCTTGCATCTACGAGCTCATGAAGCAGGTCGACAGCTATATTCCCGAGCCTGAGAGAGACCTCGACAAGCCCTTCCTGATGCCCGTTGAAGACGTCTTCAGCATCAAGGGCCGTGGTACGGTCGGCACCGGCAAGATCGAGACCGGAAAGGTCCACACCGGAGACGAGGTTGAGATCGTCGGACTGAAAGAGACCTCCAAGACGACTGTGACCGGCGTCGAGATGTTCAATAAGACGCTCGACAGCGGCATTGCCGGCGACAACGTTGGCTGCCTGCTGCGCGGCGTCGACAAGAACGAGATCGGGCGTGGCCAGGTGCTCGCCAAGCCGGGCAGCATCACGCCGCATAATAACTTCGCTGGTGAGGTGTATGTGCTCACGAAGGACGAAGGTGGTCGTCACACGCCGTTCTTTACAGGCTATCGTCCCCAGTTCTACTTCAGGACCACGGATGTGACCGGTACCGCGACCTTGCAGGGCGCGGAGATGTGTATGCCCGGCGACAACATCACGATGGATATCGAGTTGATTCAGCCGATCGCCATGAAGGAGGGTCTCCGATTCGCTATCCGCGAGGGTGGGCGCACGGTCGGCTCCGGCGTTGTTGTCTCTATTTCCGAAGAAGACGCCACCGATAAAAAGGAAGCCTAAGTAACGAATGTATGCAGGAGAGTTCAGACGGAAAGCCGTCGCTCTTTCCTGAGTCAGTAATCTTGCAGGCCAGTAGTTCAATTGGCAGAGCATCGGATTCCAAATCCGAAAGTTGGGGGTTCGAGTCCCTCCTGGCCTGCCAGATCTTGGCTTGAATGAGCTTTTCGAGGTCGGGGCAGTTGCCCTGACAGGTCAGTTGACGAGGCTTACTGGAAGCGCGCTATGTGGAATATCTACAAGGAGGATCAGGGAAAGGTGATCAGGATCCTCTTGGTTACCGTGATCATGCTTGGCGCGGTATTCGCGCTGCAGCAGCTCCATGGTTACCTGGGATCGAATTCAGGTGATAGCCGGAATCTCCCTGGTCTGATCGATGTTTTCGGTCGAATCTTTGGTTTTATCGACTGGCGCTATATTGTTCATGGTCCGCTGATCCTGCTGGCGGCCATGTTCGCCTACCGCCAGTTCAATCGTCCCAAGACCGCTGATTTTCTCATCGAGACTGAGAATGAGTTGAAAAACAAGGTGACCTGGCCTTCCCGCAAGGAAGAGGTCAACGCCTCGATCGTAGTGATTGTCACGGTTCTGATTCTGAGTGTTTTTATTTTCGGGGTTGACTATGTCTGGAAGCTCTTCAGCGATGGACTCTTCTATTCCAGCTGAAAGTCTTAAACCTGTTTTTGAGCTTCAAGGACGGTATAGGAACGTGACGCCTTCCCGGCCTCTTCGAAAAGCACACAATTTAGAGAGGGAAGCCTAGATGGCTAAAGAATGGTACGTGCTCCGGGTTGCCAGCGGGCGAGAGTCAACCCTCCGCGATGGTCTTATCAAGAAGATCCAGCTCGCGGGCCTCGAGGAGCAGATTCCTACCGTGCTGGTCCCCACCGAGCGGGTCTCGGAGATCAAGGGCGGCAAGAAGCGCTTCAAGGAGAAGAAGCTCTATCCCGGCTATATCATTGTCGAGATGGAACTCAGCGATGAGGTCTGGTATCTCATCAAGGACACGCACGGCATTGGCGATTTTGTAGGTTCCTACGAAAATCCCCAGCCGCTGTCGGCCGCTGAGGTCGAGAAGATACTGAATACCGTTCAGGGCAAAGAGGAAACGCCTGAGGTTAAGATCGATCTCGCTACCGGCGATGGGGTGAAGATCAAGGAAGGTCCCTTCGAGAATTTCGATGGCACTGTTGATGAGGTGTTCCCCGCGAAGGGGCAGGTGCGTGTCATTGTTACTATCTTCGGGAGACCGACTCCCTGTGACCTGGAATCCTGGCAGGTCGAAAAAATTTGACTCGATGCCCGCAGGGCGCGGGCCGTAATAGAAAGAGTTTGAGACATGCCTCCCAAGAAGGAATACAAAGCCAAGGTGAAGCTCCAGATCCCAGGCGGCCAGGCAACTCCCGCGCCTCCGGTGGGGCCGGCCCTGGGTCAGCATGGCGTGCCGAGCGGCGAGTGCGTGCAGAGGTGCAACGAAGAGACCAAGGAGCAGGCCGGGACGATCGTCCCTGTCGAGC
>JAKUSY010000035.1 GCA_022451445.1 Planctomycetota bacterium | reverse complement strand
CAACATCATCTTCATCATGGAAGATTAACTCGGCTATGGCGACATAGGTTGCTACGGGCAGAAGGAAATCAATACCCCCAGGATCGATCGACTGGCGACCGAGGGGATGCGGTTCACCGACTTCTACGCCGGCTCCACCGTCTGCGCGCCCTCCCGCTGCGTGCTGATGACCGGCTACCATACCGGGCATGCCCTCGTCCGTGGCAATGCCCGGCTGCCGCTTCGCCCCGAAGACATCACCGTGGCGGAGGTGCTCAAGAAGAAGAGCTACACCACCGGCATCATCGGAAAATGGGGCCTCGGAGAGCCCGGCTCCACCGGCATTCCCAACCGCCAGGGTTTTGACTACTGGTTCGGCTATCTCAACCAGCGCCATGCCCACAACTACTACCCGGAATTTCTCTTCAGGAACGAGGAGAAGATCAAGCTCGAGGGTAATGTCGTGAAGGCCACCGGCCCTGAAGGCTCCGGAGTCGCGACCAGGAAGGTGACCTATTCCCATGATCTCATGGCGAAAGAAGCGCTCGCCTTTATTGACCGCAACAAGGACCGCCGCTTCTTCCTCTACCTCCCCTTCACCATTCCCCACGCCAACAACGAGGCGCGCAATAAGGGCATGGAGGTTCCCAGCCTGGGAATCTACGCCAGCAAGAACTGGCCCGAACCTCAAAGGGCCCACGCGGCGATGATCTCACTGCTCGACCGGGATGTCGGGCGGCTCCTCGACCGCCTCGAAAAACACGGTATCGCCGAAAACACCGTCTTCATGTTCACCTCCGACAACGGACCCCACAGCGAGGGAGGCGGCAAATCCGGCTTCTTCAAATCCAGCGGTAAGCTCCGGGGCCAGAAACGCGACCTCTATGACGGCGGCATCCGGGTGCCCTTGATCGTCAGGTGGCCCGGCAAGGTCAAGGCGGGATCGACGTCCGGCTACATCGGTTGCTTCCAGGATTTCCTTCTCACGGCCGCCGAGCTCGCCGAAGGCGAAGCTCCCGCCGGCACCGACGGCATCTCCTTCGTCCCGGCCCTGCTCGGCAAAGAACAAAAGCGGCACCCCTACCTCTATTGGGAATTCTACGAGCGCGGCTACTCCCAGGCCGTCCGCATGGGTAAGTACAAGGGAGTGAGACGCAATACCGATCGGCCCGTGGAGCTCTACGACGTCACCACCGACATCGGTGAACGCAACGACCTTGCCGCCGCGAATCCGGCAGTCGTCAAGAAGGTCCTGGCTGCCTTCAAGGAGGCCCACACACCCTCACCACATTGGAAGCCGCGGGTGCCGAGAAAAAAGGCCGCCAGGAACAAGCCCGAAAAACAATAGCAGGAGCACAGCGCCGTGGAAAAAGGAATAGCCCGGTACCTCTTCGAGCTCGGACAGCTCAAGCGCGTCAGGCGCTCAGGATGGTGGGTCGCCGGAGTCGATCAGCCCGAGAGCGTCGCTGAGCACAGCTTCCGCACCGCAGCCATCGCCTATGTGCTGGCAGAATTGGAGGGCGCGAATCCTGAGAAAGCGGCGGCGATCGCGCTCTTTCATGACACCGGTGAAACCAGGGTCAATGACCAACACCGGGTGGGGAAGACCTATGTCGACTGGTCCGGGGCGGAAGAAAAGGTGATCGAGGACCAGCTCCAGCGTCTGCCGGCCGGGCTCGGAGATAAAATCCGGGCGCTCTACTCCGAAGGCGCGGCGAAAAACTCTCCCGAGGCCCGGATCGCCAAGGACGCCGACCGCCTGGAATGTCTCATCCAGGCCCGTGAATACGAGGACCGCGGCCATCACGCTGCCCGGGAGTGGATCGAAAACGCGCTGGCATCGCTGGAGACCGAGGCGGCGAAGAAGATCGGCGCGCAATGCGCCTCGGCCGACCCGGTCGACTGGCACCTGCCGGACTGAGGCTGGAGAGGCCCCGGGGAAGCTACTGGACGCAGGCGTCCGGACAGCCCGGTATCGAGCGGCAGTCGACCCCGCCGGCCGGCTCGGCCCCCTGCTGGAACATGTAGACCAGGAGTGCGACCGCGTCCGCCAGGTCGACCCCAGCATCGCCGTTGTGGTCAAGCAGCGCGACATTCCCGTCGTCGCGGACAGCGCCATCATCGCAGGGCAGAACAGCCGGGATCCCGGCAAAGAGGTATCTCAGGAGCGCCACCGCGTCGGAGATATCCACCCGACCATCCTGATTCGTATCCCCGGAGACCTGCAATCCACCCGCGTCGGGCGGCAGATCGATGGCGTAAACACCCGGCGAGCCCAGCGACTCGGGGCTGGGTATCCAGCTCTCGGGATCATTCCAGGAGCCGCGGTCGCCGAGTGCATCGGAGATCACCAGCGAGCGGCCCTCTCCATCGGTCTCGGGATGCCAGGCATCAGTGTATTCAAAATCGAGGATGCGCTCCCCAAGCGGCCCTACCAGCCGCAGAGGCTCGGTGTCGTTGGCCAGCCGCCCGTCGTATTCGCCGGCGATCAGGATGCGGGCGACATCGTAGCGGGTGGCGAAGGCCTGCAGGTTACGTACCAGCACCAGCACCTCGCCGGAAGCGAGGCGCTCCACCGCGCCGCTGGAGAAATCAAAACGGACGCCTCCGGCGATGCTCATCCCGGCGAGCTCGAGCGCCGAAGAGCCCGTGTTGACGAGCTCGAGAAATTCAAAATCGCCTTCGCTCCAGGCGCTCCCCTCCGGCGGCGGCGCCGGATGGTACATGAGCTCCGTGATCCGAAGCGGCGTATCCAGGTAGAAATGAAGTTCCTCCAGGGCGCTCCAGGCTCCATTGGCCAGGGTCCGGGCGCGAATGACAGCTGGTTCGTTCAGCACGACACCACTGTCATCGATCATCGCCGCGGTCACCTCGGGGAGAATGAGAAAATCGGAGGACCCATCACTGATATTCATGCCGTGAATCGCCAGCACGTTCCGCCCGGCCCGCAGGAGATCCAGGGATTCGCTGATGTCGAAATTCTCGAATACCACCGCGCGGGTGTCGGAATTGCTCCCCTGGGAGCTGGAATTCCATTGAGGGTCAGCGGGAGCGCGGCTGGCACTCACACGTTCTCCGTTCAGGTAAGCAATAAATCCATCGTCGTACTTCATCCGCAGGGTGAGGATCCCGAACTCTTCGGGATTCTCGACGACGAACTCGATACGCAGGTAGCAGGTGGGGTTCACCTGGTGGGTCAGTTCACGGATGTCAGTGTTGATCAGTTCCTCGTAGCCGGATCTGGTCTCGTGACCGACACCCGTGTTGCCGCTGATCCAGCCGGAATCGTCGAAGCCCGGGGCGATCCAGTCGAGGCCCAGGGAGTCGTCCACCGGGACGATAACCCTGACGGGGGCCTCCTCCGGCAGAAGCACTTGCGCATTGACGACACCTCCGACACTGGCGAGGGGGGATGTGTCGCCTCCGGGAAGCCTGGGATCCTCCCCATCGACGGTATAGTAGATGGACCCTTGGCTGGTACGCATGGTCAGGATGAAACCCGGCTCCACGAATCCGCCGCGGCGGTTGAATTCCGGCGCTGACACGGTAGGGTAGAGCCTCGCGCCCCGGAACTGGTTGAGCACCACCTCCGAACGCCGGGGCAGGTAATTGTTCAGGATGTTGTCGCGCTCCCTGGCCCAATGTTGATCCCGGGTATAGGGACTGCCCGAGTGCTGGTCGCCCCAGCGCGCCGACTCCGCCACGACGGCCCGATCCACCGTATTCGCCAGCCGCATGAAACGCTCGGCGGGCCTGTTCCTCTCGGGGTGCTCGGGATCCCAGTCCTGGTTGTCCGGGTCGACATAGAGCGCCCCGCCGCTGGAGAAATACCTGTGCAGCCGGTCGCCGAAGCGCACCTGGAACTCGGGGTTGGTACGCAGGCGGCCATAGACCTCGGCGACCCCGTTGCCCACGCTGACCCTGTTTGTCGAGAGATCCGAGCGGATGCCCATCGACCACTCCGAGTCCCACATATAATATTTGAAGCCCGATGGCTCGGCCGGATTGAAGCCGACCCAGTAATTCTTATGCGGCCAGTCGGTATTGCCTACATAGAGATTGGCAATCATGTAGTCGATGAGATTGTCGACATCGACGTAATGCGGGAAGGCGGGATTCGGAGAGCCATCAGGATTGCGACCCTGGATCCGCTGGTAGGCCGCATCGGTCTGCAGCCCCTGGCGGGCCAGCGAGAGCATGGAGCTCCAGGCCTGGGTGTTGCCGTTGGTGGTCGAGCCGTTGGAGTAGGCGTCCCAATCCTCCTTCTCTCCTCCGAAATAGGTGGAAGAGAAAGAATGATCCGGCCTCTCGACGGCATTGTAGAGGCCCCAGTAGACACCGTTGATATAGACGTGGATGAAGCGCTCGTGGGAGGAGACATTGCCCATGGCAAGAACGGTCTCACGCCCAAAGGAATCGCGGATAAAAAGCGGGTCATCCCCCGCTCCGCTCCACTGCCAGCCATCATTGGAGTTGGCCCGCAGGACGATGGTGTCGAAGCGCTCGGGCGCATCGTCACCAAAGAGGGGGTAGCGAAGCTTCGAGTCGCCGTAGACCTCCCTGAAGAGAAAACGCAGCGAGTGTTTCTTCGTCAGCCCATGGCTGCGAAAAGCCCCACCCTGGATCCGGATTCCGCAATTGACCTGGAAGCCGTCCTCACCATCGGGATAGAGCAGTTCGATCGAGCTGCGACGCTCCCAGGCCCTTCCCCGTGAACCGGAGTTCGTATAGATCCCCCGGGAGCCGAACATCTCCTCGGTGTTCATGACCACGGAGATGGTCGGCAGCGAGAGGAGATCATCTCGTATTGTCTCGGAATACCGGCCCCCGAAGCGATCCCTCCCTCCCTGGCCGATGACATCCGGGTCCATTCCGTAATCGGCTCCGGTGCCGCCCCAATTACGCGGAAAGCCCCGGGCGATGGTCGCCGCGGCATCCTGTACGACTATGTCGTCAAGAAAGATATAGGTCTGGGTGTCGATATTGGTGGGCTCGAGGTCATTAAGAAATGCCATCGCGCGCAAGGTGGTCGTACCCTGGATCAGCAGGGGGCCATCATAGACCCGCCCGGTGGCGGCGCCCGGCTCGCTTCCATCGAGGGTATAGCGGATGGTCGCGCCCTCGGTATCAGTGCGAATCTCCACCTCGAAGGGCTCGGAGTAAAAACCCCGGTCAACACTGAAGCTGGTGTCGGCCACGAAGCCCGCGAAACCATCCGCTTCATTCGCAGCGCCTGGTGTCGAGGAACGGAAGAAACGAGGGCTGAGATCGAGGATGCTCTGACCGCTGAGCTCGGCGACAACCAGGAAGTCGCTGTCAGCGGCGCTGGTGTTGAGGCCCAGGATGGCGAGCACGTTCTCGCCCGTGCGCAGAAGATCCCGGCTCGCCGTGATGACGATCTCCTCAAAAACGATGGCGCGGGAGTCGTCGCGGGCCTCGATCGCCGCCGCGTTCCAGGCCACCTCCGCGGGAGCGTTCCGGCTGGCGACCTCGACTCCGTTGAGGTACGCGATGAAGCCATCGTCGTACTGCATCCGCAATTTCAACAGGTCGAGAACCGGCGCCTCGTCGAGAGTGAAGGGGATCCGTATCCAGGCTGAAGAATTGACGCCGTACATCGACTCCTCGAGATCCGTCTCGATGAGTCCCTCGTAGCCGATCACGGGAACCTCGAAGACCTCGACCTCTGCCAGGGACAGGACATCCCTCTCATCGGCATTGCCGGCGCCTCCGGTGCCGGAAAGATCAGGATCGGGGGTCCGCACGATCCTCACCACCCTCCCGGCCACCGGGCCTCCGAGGATTTCGACCAGGTTGACCGCCAGGTCGCTCGGCCCGCCGGTGCCGCCCCCGCCGAGAATGTTCTCCTCGTTGAGCAGATCGGATTCGAACAGGACCTCGCCATCGGCGGCCGCCAGGATCGAGACCGTGATGTCACGCAGCCGCGACGTGCAGCAGCCGCGGCGGTTATGAAGAACGACCGAGCCTATCATCACATCCCGACCGAGATCGAGCTCCCAGGTCGACGGCAGGTTCTGCCCGGCCGCGGTGTGGGTAAAATTGTCAAGGTTCCCATCGATACCCAGGCGGGCGGAAAACTGCCCATTGTTGTAATCCGAAGACTGGACCGCCGTACCCTCTCCGGCGACGTTCACGACCGGCGCCCCGACGTTGACCCCGGGATCCGTCTCATACCCCACGGCCGAGGAGCCCTCGTCCCAGGAGCTGTCATCAAACCCGGGGAGCATCCAGCGCCCGGCATCGGCGCCGCCACGCGGAACCCGCACCCGTGCGGAATCTCCGGCTGAAACCATGCGCAGCGCGCTTACCGCCTGCCCCAGCCCATAGGAGTAGTCCGTGCGCTGAGAGGGATATTCGGGAGCATACTGGTGAACGATCTCCCCCCCGGGAGAAACCAGGGCCAGGTATTCGCCATCGGCATCGAGCTGAAAATCAGTATGCAGCGGTTCGGCGGGATCGGCGCGATCCTTGCCCGAGGCGAAAACAACCAGGAACTCCCCGCCTGCTATGGCGCGTCCGGGAAACCGCCAACGGCGTGGCGCGGCCGCCGAATCGGTGAGATACCAGCCGTCGAGATCGACAGCCTCCAGGCCGCTATTGTGAATTTCGATCCAATCGGAGCTGTCTCCGTCTTCATCCCTGATCCCACCGTCATTGCTGGCCATGAACTCGGTGATGATCAGCTCCTGCGCCGGGCAGAACCTTCCCGCCAGCGCCAGGAGGAAAAAAACCGGCAGCAGAACCGTCTTCGTATCAACTCTCATTCGCTCTTGTCTCACACCTGGTATCCGGAGATACGACCCCACCCCCTGCCACCCTAGAATCGAGATTAAGGCCTCTCCATCATATTCGGAAGGATATTCTACGGACTCGGAAAAATCCGCCGAGGCGGACCGGCAGGAGCCCGAACAACCGTGGAACTTACGGGCAAAAAAACCCTCGCCCTGCTAACATCAACCTCTCCAGAAAAAGAAACAGGACGCTTGATCCGTGATAACCGCGCGCCGGCCGTTGTATGTCTTCATCCTCTTCTTTTCCCTCGTATCCTCCGGCTTCGAGCGGGCGCCGGCAGAGGACTCATCGAAGCAGCTGATCGATGCCCTGGGACCCGATCACGCCCGGAAGATGGCGGAGGGGCTGGGCCTCTTCAAGTCGCAGGCCAGAGAGATCCTCCTCGGCAGCTGCCTGCCATGCCATGGAGGGAAACGGACACGCTCAAAGTACGACCTCTCGACCCGCGCCGGCCTCATCAAGGGAGGCTCGAAGGGACGGGCAGTCGTCATCGGCAGACACGCCGAGAGCTCTCTCTACAGGATGATGGCTCACCAGGCCAAGCCGCATATGCCCCACAAGCTCCCGAAGCTCGCGGCCGACAAGATCAAAACGATTGCCCGCTGGATCGATCTCGGCGCGCCCTACGACCACCCCCTGACCGCCGGTGACGGGGGGACGGACGCCGGGCTGCTGACCGTTACGGACGAGCACCGGAAATGGTGGGCCTTTCAGCCGCTGAAGCCAGGCGTCCCCTCCCGGCAGGAAAAAGACACCTGGAGCGCCGGTGATATAGACCGGTTTATCCTCAGCCGCCTGCGGGAAAAAAATCTCGCGCCCAATCCTGCGGCCTCGGCGCGGGACCTGGTGCGCCGGATCTATTTCGACATCATCGGCCTGCCTCCCCCTCCCGAGACCATCGACGCCTTCACCGCAGACCCCTCACCGAAGGCCTGGTCCAGGCTGATCGATGAGCTCCTTGCGAGCCCTCACTACGGCGAACGCTGGGGAAGACACTGGCTCGACCTGGCCCGCTTCGCCGAGAGCCATGGTTTTGAACAGGATTATGATCGTAACCACGCCTACCACTACCGTGACTTCGTCATCAAGGCGCTCAACAGCGACATGCCCTATGACCAGTTTGTCAGGTGGCAGCTCGCCGGAGATGAATTGGCCCCGGATGATTCGCTGGCGATGATGGCCACCGGCTTCCTCGGCGCCGGAGTCTTCCCGACCCAGCTCACCGAGAAAGAATTCGAGAGCTCACGCTACGATGAACTCGATGACATGGTCAACACCATGGGCACCGCCATGCTGGGACTGACGATCGGCTGCGCAAGATGTCATGACCACAAATTCGACCCTATTCCCACGCGCGACTACTACCGGCTGGTGTCCAGCTTCGGCACCACGATTCGCAGCGAGATCGAGCTACCTGTGGACACCACCGAGCATCGCAAGGCGCTGGAGGTGTGGAAGTCTGCCAGGAAAAGCGCCCTGGGAGCCCGCGAAACCTACGTCCGGGGGAAGCTGAAAAAAACATTTGAGGCGTGGCTGCGCAACGGCACGAAGGAAGCTCCTCCTAAAGCTCCCTGGGAGGTACTCAATCTCTCCAGGGTCGAGTCCAGGGGCGGCGCCGCCCTCGAGAAGCTGCCGGATGGATCGGTGCTGGCCACAGGGACCAACCCGGACCCGGATCGCTACGTCCTGGGCGCCGGGTTTGCCACGCAGGAAATCAGGGCTCTGAGGATCGAGGCCCTGACCCACTCCTCGATGCCCAGGAACGGGCCGGGCAGGGCGAGCAACGGGAACTTCGGACTGACCGATCTGAAGGTTTCGATTCGACCTCTGAAGACTCCCGATGCGAAGCTCGCCCCAGTCAAGATCGCCTCCGCCCGCGCCACCCATCAGCAGAACCAGGGCAACCTGTCCGTCAAGGCCGCGCTCGATGGAGATACCAGCAAAACCGGCTGGGCCGTGGACGGCGGGGGGATCGGGCACGACCAGGCCGCTGTTTTCAGCTTTAACAAGCCAATCGGCTTCCCGGGGGGCACCTGGATCGAGGTCACCATACAATGCGGCGCCAACACCCGGCACAATCTCGGCCGTCCACGGCTCTCGCTCCCCAGCACGGATGCTACCGTGGCAGTAGGCGGAGGACTTCCCCAGCCCCTGTCGGAGGGCTTCGCATTGCTGAAAAACGGAAAACCGGAAGACCTCCCCGACGCCGCGCGCGAGGCCCTCTTCAGCTGGTTCTCAGGAAAGGATAAACGCTGGCTGGCGCTGAACGAGGCTGTAGAAAAACAAAATGGGAAGGAGCCGAAAGCGGCGAAAACCGTCAAGGTGCAGGTCACCAGTGAAGGCTTCAAGCCTACCAAGCACCACGCCGATGGACGTGGCTTTCCTCACTTCTACAAGGAGACCTATTTTCTCAGCCGGGGCGACCCTGCGCAGAAGAAAGGCGTGGCGAGCCAGGGTTTCCTGACCGTACTCATGGACAAGGGAAAAACCGAGAAGGACTGGCAGGAGGCCCCTCCCAAGGGATGGCGAACCTCTTATCGCAGGCGGTCACTGGCGAACTGGCTCACGGATCCGGAGAACGGCGCCGGAACCCTGCTCGCCCGAGTGATAGTGAACCGCCTCTGGCAGCACCATTTTGGCCGGGGCCTGGTCTCCACTCCGAATGATTTCGGAGTCCAGGGAGAGAAGCCCTCCCACCCCGCGCTGCTGGACTGGCTGGCAGGTGAGCTGATCCGCGGCGGCTGGCGCCTCAAGCCCATCCACAAGCACATCCTGCTCAGCAGCGCCTACAGGCAGAGCGCCGCCTACGATGAGGTCCGGGCGGCCAGGGACCCGATCAACCGATTCCTCTGGAGAAGATCGCCGGCGAGACTCGAGGCGGAGATCATCCGCGACAGCGTCCTGAAGGTCAGTGGCCTGCTCGACACCACCATGTTCGGCAAGGGAACCCTGAACGAGGGCATGACCCGACGCAGTATCTACTTCATGATCAAGCGCAGCAAGGTCATTCCAAGCATGCAACTATTCGATTCACCTGAACCCCTGGTCAGCCAGGGAAGCCGTCCGGACACCATCATCGCGCCCCAGGCGCTGCTGTTCATGAACAGTCCGCACATACGCAGAAGCGCCACCAAGCTCATGGAAAAAATCCAGGACGCGACAGGGGCCAACGGACCTGCCGGCGGCATCGCCCGGGGTTACCGCCTGGCGCTCGGACGTGAACCGACCGCTACGGAGCGCAGCGCAGCGGTCGCGTTTTTCTCCCGGCAGGAAAGCTCCTATGCGAAGGCGGGGCGTGATTCCAGGGAGGCGCGCAGGCTGGCCCTGGTCGATTTCTGCCAGGTCCTCTTCGGACTGAATGAATTTATCTACATCAAGTGAGAAGCGAACCATGACAGAAGCCTGGAATCACTGGCGAACACTGAACAGGAGAGCCCTGCTGCGACGCTGCGGAATGGGACTCGGCAGCCTCGGGCTCATGAGCCTCCTCGACAGCCAGGGGCTGCTCGGGGCGCCCGGTGAGAAAACCTTCAATCCCCTTGCCTCCCGGGAGCCCCACTTCCGGCCCACCGCCAAATCCGTGATCTGGCTCTTCATCAACGGAGGCCCCAGCCAGGTGGACACGTGGGACTACAAGCCCGCGCTCGAAAAATGGGACGGCAAGCCGCTGAAGGGCTTTGACAAGTTCACGGGCTTTTTCAGCGGAGCCGTCGGTGGGCTCATGAAGAGTCCCTTCGAGTTCAAGCGGATGGGAGAATGCGGCAAGCCCGTCTCGTCCATCTTTCCCAATCTCTCGAAACATGTCGACAAGATAGCCTTTGTCCACTCCGGGCATACTGAGTCAAATAATCATTCGCCCGCCCTCTTCATGATGAACTGCGGTCTGCCGCGCATGGGTTATCCCTGCATCGGCTCCTGGGTGACCTACGGGCTTGGCAGCGAAAGCGACAGCCTCCCCGCCTTTGTCGTCATGAGCGACCCAAAGGGCCGGGGCCTGCCCAAGGGTCATGCGGCGAATTGGGGGGCGGGCTTCCTGCCGAGCGTCTTCCAGGGAACCCACCTGCGACCCAAGGGGGAGCCGATCGATAATCTCAAGAGGGTGCCCGGGATGACGACAGAGCAGCAGCGGCGGCAGCTCGACCTGCTCTCCCGTCTGAACCAGGAGCACCTCGACAAAAACCCGCACGAAGAGGAGCTCGCCGCGAGGATCGAGAGCTTCGAGCTCGCCTACCGTATGCAGAGCGCCGCGCCTGAAGCTCTCGACGTGCAGTCTGAGCCGGAGTACACCAGGAAGCTCTACGGGCTCGACAACGGCAAGTGCAAACACTTCGCGGCGCAGTGCCTCACCGCCCGGCGCATGGTCGAGCGCGGGGTGCGCTACGTCCAGATCTACTCCGGCGGCATGGAGAACCAGCGAAGCTGGGACGGCCATAGCGACATCAAGGGCAACCACACCGGCTTCGCCCAGGAAACCGACCAGCCTGTAGCGGCACTGCTCACTGACCTCGAACAGAAGGGACTTCTCGATGAGACCCTCGTCGTCTGGGGTGGAGAGTTCGGGCGGCTTCCCGTCGCCCAGAAAGGCGGCAAGCCCGGACGCGACCACAACCCCCACGCCTTCACCACCTGGTTCGCCGGCGGCGGCATCAAGGGCGGCGTCAGCTACGGTGAGACCGATGAGCTCGGGCACAAGGCGGCGATCGACAAGGTCCACGTCAACGACCTCCACGCCACGATCCTTCACCTGCTGGGGATGGACCACGAGAGGATGACCTACCGCTACAACGGCCGGGACTTCCGCCTGACGGATGTCGCCGGAAAGATCATCCGCGAGATCATCGCCTGAGGCTCCGGGAAAAGAACCGGAGGCCTACCAGCTGATCTTCTCGGGGAAGTACTCCTCGACCAGCTCCTCGTAGAAGGGACGCAGCTCCTCGACCGCGGGCGGGTCCTCATCCTTGGAATAGAGGTCATAGGGATTGAAGGCGCGGACCCAGCGAAACATCTCCCGGTCCCTGTCATTCATGAGCTGCCCGTACTCCCCCTCCTTGTGGCAGGCGTAGAAGGAATGGTAGCGAATCGGGTAGAGGGCCGCCTCGGGGAGGTAGTCCTTTACCACGTGGTAAAGATACTCGTCATGCCCCCAGGAGAGATGGACCTTGTCGAGCCCGCAGCCTTCCTCGTAAATGCCTGTTGGCACCTGGTAGAGCTCGACGCTGGAGTCGGGATTCGCCTCGAAGAATTCCGGAAATACGATCCTGTCGGAAAACGGACAACCAACGGGAAAGGTATCGCCGACCACGGCCCATTGGGACTCTCCGAAGAGGCAGAGGATCTTGCCGAGATCGTGCACCAGGCCGGCAAGAACCAGCCAGCGCGGATGCCCATCGCCGCGAATCGCCTCGGCCGTCTGCAGGAGGTGTTCGAGCTGCGAAAGCTCGGTGTCCGGATCGCTGTCATCCACCAGGGTGTTGAGAAACTCGATGGCCTCCCAGATCCCCATGCGCTTGTGGTCAAGACCGAGATATTCATCTTTCTTCGCCCTGACGAAAGCAAGGGTCTGGCCGGCGTGGTTGAGCCTGTAGAACTCCTTGACCGAAGGACGCGCCTCGGCACGGTAATCGCGGAAGAATTCCCCGGTGCCCTTGAGACGATCGGTCGACACGGACCCTTCTTCCGGATAACGGGCGACAAGAAAATCTTCCCATTCATCGAGGCTGCCCAGCGGCCCCCGGCCGGACTCTCCGCGAACGTTTTCCCGCTCTTCGATACCTGTCATCAATCCTCACCCCCTGGGACACCAACTCTCAGCCGGGCACCATTCTGGCAGAGCCCCTTTGAGGAATCGACCCCTTTCCCTTTCCCCGGGATGTTTTCGTCCGGGCAATGTGGTTAGATGACAAAAGCTCTGTCGCGCAGCCCTGCGCATCACTCAAGCAGAATCACCGGACTCCATCACATGAGAACAACCATTTCCCTCGCAGCCATCCTTTTCTGCCTGCTCTCCACGCTCCAGGCCGTGGAGGAGCCGGACAAGACACCAAGGGCGACCGAGCTCAAGAAGGCCAAGGGTGAGTTCGGCGGATTCGGCCGCTATGAGTTCAAGCTCGATGGCCATCGGTGCATCCTGGTCAAACCGGAAGCGCCGGCCGAGGGCAAGCCATGGATCTGGAGGGCCCGCTTTTTCGGCCACGAGCCGCAGGCCGACATCGCCCTGCTGAAAAAGGGCATCCATGTCGCCTACATCGAGGTGGGCGGCCTGTTCGGAAATCCGGCGGCGGTCGAGCGCTGGAATCTCTTCTACAACTACCTCACGAAAGAACACGGCTTTTCCCGGAAGGTCGCCCTTGAAGGAATGAGCCGCGGCGGACTGATCATCTACAATTGGGCGCGCGCCAACCCGGAAAAGGTCTCCTGCATCTACGGCGATGCGCCGGTCTGCGATATCAAGAGCTGGCCAGGAGGTAAAGGGACCGGTAAAGGAAGTCCCGGAACCTGGAAGACCTGCCTGAAAGCTCACGGTTTGACCGAAGCCGGGGC
>JAKUSY010000349.1 GCA_022451445.1 Planctomycetota bacterium | reverse complement strand
CTCGATGAGGCCCTGACGGACATCGAGCCCGTGATCATCTTCGACTACAACGTCACCGATCGCCTCTCGATCAATGGAGACATTTCCTACGACTACGTCTCGAGCGCATCTCTCGAGCGCCTGGAAAACTTCGGGGATCAAAGCGGAGCGACCGGGGACTACTATTACGGCGCCAGCCTTGGCGGCGCCTACAAGCTGTACCCGGACCTTCGCATCGGCGGCAACCTCAGCTTCAGCACCGAGTACGACTATGACTCCATCGGGCTCAGTGGTTTCGTCGCCCGGGACCTCAACAACAAGAACACTACGCTCAAGCTGAACCTGAACGCCTTCCAGGCCACCATCGACATCATCCGCTGGAATGGCGAGCAGCAAGAAGGAACCGATGACCGCACGACCTTGAGCCTCACCGGCAACTGGTACCAGATCATCACCCCCTCGACTCATTCGGAGCTGGGCATCTCAGCCACCCACCAGTCGGGCTTTCTCGAAACCGCCTACAATTTTACCGTAATGGAATTCGAAGGCTCCAATGCAAGAGAGTTTGATGCCGATGATTGGCGTCTCGACCAGACAGCTATTGGCATGATCTACCCGGAAGAGCTCCCCGACACCCGCACCCGCGGCTCCATCTTCGGCCGGGTACGTACCAGTCTCAGCCCGGCAACGGCCATCGAGATAGGCGGGCGTCTTTACGCCGACTCCTGGGGAATCTCCAGCGTCACCATCGAGCCGAGGCTCTACCAATGGCTCATCGAGGACAAGCTGAGCGCCCGGCTGCGCTACCGCTTCTACGCCCAGACGGCCGCCGATGATTACTCGCATTATTCTATGGAATTCCCACCGCAAGATTTGGAAGCTTTCCGGGAGCAGAACAAAACGCAGGACTCCGATCTCGGCGACTTCACCGCCAACGGGGCGGGAATCAAGTTCTCCTGGTACGTCTCTGAAACCCTGCGCTTTGACGTTTCCGGCGACTATATCCTTAGAAGCGACGGCATCGACCAGGTCCTCGGCGCCGTCGGGTTCAACTGGTCTTTCTAATACGAACGCAACCGGAGTAGAATCTGAGAATGAAACGATTGATCTTCCTCCTGTTGATCCTGTGCCCGGGCTGCGGCGGAAACACTCCCGAAGAGCGGAGCGTCCGGAATTCCAGCCCGGCCCTCAAACCCCGGGGTGGATTGAAATTCCGAGACATGGCGGGAAAATCCCACGACATCGACAGCCTCCTGGGACAAGGGCAATCGGTGGCGCTCATCTTCTGGCAGACCTGGTGCAAACCCTGCCTGCGGGAAATGCCAGAGCTCGTCAAGGCCGACCTCCAGTATTCTCCCCGGCTCAGCTTCTACGGCATTATCTCCGGCCCTGACAAAGACGTAGATGAAGCCAAGGTTAAAAAAATCGTTGCGCGCCTCGGCGTAGGCTATCCCCAGGTGCGTGACCGCGACCTGCGGCTCTCGCGGGGCTTCGAGGTTGGGGGGACCCCGACGATCGTCATCCTGGGCCCTGGAGGTTCGATCCTTTACCGGGGACACCGGCCTCCCGATAATTGGAACGCTTTCGCAAAACAGGACGGCTGAAAACGCTCTCCGACACCGGCTCATTCCTCCAGAGAAACCCCACGAGATGATCAAGACGCGCATCCTGAGCGGTACCGTGGCGCTATTGTCCCTGGCGGGATTCTCCGGATGCCGTCCGGCGCCGGAACCCGCGAACTCTGACCCTGCCGAGAGCATCCCGGTCCTGCGCTCACGCCAGGACGGCGTCATGGGCACACGGCTGAAGATCACCGTTATCGGTGACGACCCCGCCCTCCTCGACCGTGCCATGGCGGCCGCGGTCGGCGAGATCAAGCGGGTGGAAGATCTCATGACCGACTGGAGAGCTTCGGATCTCACCAGCCTGAATGAATCCGCCGGCCAGGGTCCCCGGGCGGTCCCGCGGGAGCTCGCGGCCATCATCTCACGCGGCATCGAACTTCACCGCCTCACCAGCGGCACCTTCGACATCACCTTCGCCGCCGCCGGTAAGCTGTGGGGCTTCAAGACCGCCCCGAAAAGCCTTCCCGACCCCGAGAAAATCAAGACCGCTCTCCGCCACGTCAACGCCGGCGCGGTAAAGGTCTCGGCGGCCGACAATACCGTCGAGCTGCCCGCCGGCATGAAGCTCGGACTCGGCGGCATCGCCAAGGGCTATGGCGTCGACCGGGCCATGAAGATCCTGATGGACCACGGCATCCGCAACGCCCTCGTCGATGCCGGGGGAGACATGAAGATCCTCGGGCAGAAATTCGGCGCGCCCTGGGAGATCGCCATCAAGCATCCGCGCCGAAAGGAAAAAGCGCTCGCGGCCCTCAACCTCACCAATACCTGCCTGGTCACCTCGGGCGATTACGAGAGGTTCTTCGAGCTCGAGGGGAAACGCTACCATCACATCATCGACCCGCGCACGGGCTACCCGGCCCGCGGCTGCATGAGCGCCTCCGTGGTGGCCCCCAACGCGGAATACGCCGACGCCCTCGCCACATCGATGTGCGTCCTCGGCCCCGAAAAAGGCCTGGAGCTCATCGAGCGACTGCCGAAGATCGAGGCTGTGCTCGTCGGCATGGATGGAAAGGTCCACGTTTCTTCCGGGCTGCGGGGACAGGTACCCGCCGGCGCCGATGGCAACGAACCTGCAAGTGAATAACTAATCTGAAAGCCGGTAAAAAACCGTGTCACGGAAACTCGATTCCCGATTCAGCCTGAAACTGATTTCCAGTTCCGGGCTCATCGAGGGCCTCGCGGCGGGAACCATCTTCATCTCACTTCCATACTCGGTAGGGACACTGCCCGCGGGAGATACCTTTTCGAGCTGGACGGAAACCGAACGCATCGGGCTCCTGATCTCAGCCTTCGGCATGGCGATGTTCCTCGGCCAGATCCTGGCTGGCCGGATGGCCCGCAGCATCGCGCCCCGGCGCTCGCTGGCAGTCATCGGGCTGGCCGCCTGCGCGGTCGGCACGGGCTTCCTGGTACTCGCTGTGAGCTTCCTCCAGCTTGTCCTCCTGCGAACCATCCAGGGCTTCGCCCTGGCGCTGGTCATTCCCACCACCGCGAGCCTGCTGACGGCAGATTCAGGGCCCCGCTCGCGTGGCGCGGCCCTGGGCTGCTGCAGCTCGGCGAAGACCCTGGGACTGGCCCTCGGCCCGTTGGCGGGCGGAATCCTGATCGGCTATTTCGGCAAGGAGAACCTGGGAGCGGTCTATGGGATCGGGGCCGGCGCCATCCTCCTGGCCTGCGTCCCTTTCTTCTTTCTTTCTTCACCCGATCCCTCCCTGCCGCCCACCGGGATCTCGGGGAAACCGGCCGGCGCATCCCGGGCGAATCAACCCTCGGGGGGTTCTCCATTGTTCAACCCGGGTCTCGCCCTCGGGGCTTTCGTGGCCGCAAGCTGCGCTACATGCTTGCCCGTATTCCAGAACGAATTCGCCGACAGGCTGGAGCTGAGCGCCTTTGGAATCGCCGTCGCCCTCAGCTCCATGCTGCTCACCCGTTTTCTCATCAGCTGGCCCATCGGCCGTATCGCCGACCGTATGGATGAATATCGCCTCATCTACGCGGGACTGGCGCTGCTGGCAGGTTCAACTCTCCTGCTGGGGCTGACCGGCTCCTTCCCGGCTCTCCTGCTGGCGAGAATCATCATGGGAATCGGCATGGCGCTCTTTTCCGTCCCGGCCCTGCGAATTGTCTCGGGCGATCCGGAAAGCCGCGATCATACCTTCAGGATCTCACTGCTGACGGCAGCCTTCTCCTGCGGGGTGGGAGTCGGCCCCCTGCTGCCGGGCCTCTGCGCCGCCTTGTTTGGATTCATGGCCCCGTTTCTCGCCTGGTCCCTGCTGTCCCTCGCCACGGCCGGCTTCATCTTGTCGACGCGCGAAAAAACGGCGCGCTTCAGCGGCCACCGCTCTCCGGACGAAAACTCGGACCAGGCGGAGCTGCCCGATCCCATCGCCGCCGAGCGGGAGACAATCGGCTGACGGTATGGGACTTCGCGGTCCGCTGCTGTATCATGAACAGCTCCAGAAACCGAAGCCTCCAGGGACGCAAGTAACCCTCTTCCCATGAACCGTCAATTACACACCAGCCTCCGGATCGG
>JAKUSY010000348.1 GCA_022451445.1 Planctomycetota bacterium | reverse complement strand
CTTCATGCTCTCCAACGGCTGGATGTTTTATTCCTACTGCATCACCTACGCCAGAGCCCCTCAGCAGATAACCCTGGTGATCAGCTCCCTGTTCGGCTTCGCCTTTTTCTGGGTTCTGCCGCTCTCGCCGCTGCTGACGATGCGGCTGTTCTCCGAGGAGAAACGTACGGGAACCCTGGAGTTGCTGATGACGGCTCCGGTCAGGTCTTCGGAGGTCGTGCTCGGCAAGTTCCTGGCGACGCAGTTTTTCTACATGCTCATCTGGTCTTCTCTCCTGCTCTTCGTGTTCGTTCTCGAGGTTCTCGGTCGGCCTGCGGGTCCCGACTGGGGCGTGGTCAAGTCGATGTATTTCGGCCTGTTTTTTCTCGGCTGCATGACCAATTCTCTGGGATTGCTGGCCTCTACCGTCTCACGCAACCAATTGGTTGCCGCTGTGCTGGCGCTCAGCGGAAACCTTCTGTTCTTCTCGATCGCGTTCCTGGGTTTTTACTACCGGGAGACTCCCGAGCTGCAGCGGTTCTTCCACTACCTCAGCTTCCAGGCCCATTTTAAGAGCGGGTATTTCAAGGGTATTGTCGAGCTGCGCTACCTGGTCTTCTACCTGGGATTTACCAGTCTCTTTCTTTTTCTTTCCGTCAACATGGTGAGCACGCGTAAGTGGCGATGAGTACATCGGAAACCGACAGCAAGCCGGCTCGGGCAACCACCAGCGGAACCGGGGACGTTCCTGCGCAATCGCAGAGCTTCAGCTCCGCAAGGCGGTATGGAGGTTGGATCCGGTTTGCCGTCAATCTGTCCCTCCTGCTCTGGATACTCTACGTGGTGAACGGGATCGCCTTCCGCAACCCCGGGCGCCTCGATTTTACCGAGGAGAAGGTACATTCTCTTTCTCCGGAGACCAGGGCGCTCCTCGGGCTGGTCACCGAGGAGATCCGCGTGGTCTATCCCTACTACGTTCAGCTCAATAACAGCGAGCAGATGGCGCATAACCGCGCCCTGAGAAGATCCATCGACTTGTTGAAGATCTACTCTTCCGAGCAGCCGCTGATCCGGGTAGTCGAGGTTAACGCCCTGGTGGAGGCCAGTCGCTGGGAGCTGGTTCGCAAGGACTATGATCTCGCCGCTCGCCAGTTCAACCGCCTTGTTTTCTGCTCCGGTCCCGGAAACGGGTTACGCCAGACCGTGATGCCGGATGATGTCGCTATCTTCGAGGCCAATCCCGCCAGTCCCTCCGCGCCCATGGAGATTACTTCTTTCAGGGCTGAGGCGGCGATGACTGAGGCCATCAAGCGCCTGGTCCATCGAAAACGGCTCAAATGTTATTTCACCCAGGGGCATGGCGAGTTTCAGCTCGGGGGAGCCTCCCCGATGATGGCCCTGAAACACGATCTCGACGCATCGGGGTTCGAGGTTGCTCCCCTGCAACTGCCTCAGGTGCGGCGGATACCGGATGACTGCGATTTGCTTGTCATAGCCAGCCCGGAAAAGGCGTTTACGCAGACGGATCTCGATGCTGTAGAGGGCTACCTCTCCGGTGGGGGAAAACTCTTTGTCGCCCTGGGCGTGCGCAGGAGCAAATTAGAGAGCGTTCTTGAAAAATGGGGCATCGAGGTCCTCGAGGGCAGGGTCAGGACCCGGATAACGTTCCTGGAGGCTGAGACCGACCGCAGTTGGGTGGTCTGCAAGAGCGCCAACAGTTTTCACCCTGTAACTGCGCCGCTTGTGGCAGGGGTCGACTCCGTGCGGCCTGACGTCGGCGTCCTGTTTCTCGAGCCGCGGCCCCTGAAGGCTGTTGGCGCGCCCTTTCAACTGGTGAGCGACGTTCTGCTTTCCACTGGTGGATCGGACAAGGTGGAAAGGTATTACCTCGTTGGCGGACTGTCCTCCGGTGGCGGCGTCAGCGAGAAGGCGCGGAGCGATTTTACCCTGGCGGTCGCCACCCGGCAGCAGAAGCTCGAACGTCCTCCCGAGAACTGGGAACCCCTGGCCACGAGGCTGGTCGTTCTCGGTTCCGCCAGTCTGCTGCTGGACCGGCAAAACCAGGTAGGCGGCTTCCTGGGTGGAAGCCACCGGGAGCTTGTCATGAATAGCGTCAACTGGCTGGTCGACAGGGAGGAGCTGGTCAGCGAGGGAGGCGCCCGGCCGAGGGAGCGCAAGCTGAACCTGGCGGGCAACCCCTCCCTGAACTTGTTCATCTTCTGGGCCTCGGTGGCGATCTTTCCGGGGATCTTCCTTCTGCTTGGCGGATTTGTTTATTTTCTCAGGAGATCCTGATGGGGAAAATCCTTCCGGGTAACCGTACGACTGTCCTCCTGCTTCTTATCGCTGTGGGGGTGACGGCCTACGCCCTCTTTTTTGAGAGTGGGAGGCAGGTGTGGTCGGGCGCCACGAAGGCTTTCGACAGTATCCAGCATGCCGACATCGTCAGGCTGGAAATCATTCACGGCCTGTCCGATGAGGAGGCCGCGGCGGGGGCGGGCAACCGCAGGATAGCGCTCGAGCGCCGGGGCGAATATGAATGGAATCTCACTGAGCCGATCAGGTTCCGGGGATTTGTTCCGAGAATCCAGGGGATCCTCTGGGAGATCGTCGATATGGTCAAGGTGATCGAGCTGCCACCGGACTCGGAGGCAGCTCGGAGCTGGTGTGAAGAGGCCGGGCCGGGCGTCACCGTACGGTTCAAGACGCGCCAGGGGCAGGGGCATTCGATCGAGGTGGGCCGGCAGCACGCGGGCCTGAAGGATGATCTCTATGTGCGGCTGGATGACGCGGCGATCATAGTTACCCGCTCCACGGCGAGGGCCATTTTTTCGGCGAGCCTGGACGAGCTGCGCTCCAAGGCGCTTGTTCCGGTGGCGCCGGCGGATTGCGCGACTTTCTCAATCAGCGGCTCCCGGGAGGCTCGCAAGGCTTTTCGCCGTGAGGAGAAAACCGGCAGATGGCGTTTTGCAGATGGAGCCCCCTTGGCGGGTCTGCTGAGCGACAGAAGGAAGACAGACGAGCTGCTCAAGGAGCTGAATGCGTGGAAAATCAAGCGTTTCGTACAGCCCCAAGACGTTACGGATGAATTCCTTACGCGATGCGGGCTCGATAAGCCCCGCCTGAAGCTGGATGTCGAGCATCGCCGTGGTGATCGGATCGGCCTCGAGTTGGGCAGCGCTTTTGAGAAGGATGGTGAAGGACTCGTGTGGCTGCGCGCCGCCGAGGGCGGGTTTGTCTTCAGCGCCGCCGACGGGCCCGTGAAGCGTCTCCTCGAAGAGGCCCAGAAATACCAGACAGCTGCGGTCTTCGACTTCGAAGGCGTCGAGTTTGCCGAGGTGCTGTGCAGGGGCCGGGGTGGCTCCTTCGTTATCCGGCCGGTCGCTGGAGCTTCCGTTGGGCAGGGTGCTGGTGGGTGGCTGGTGGAGGACGCAGGGAAGAACGAGACCTTCAGGGGCGACCGACAGATCGTGCCCGAGGCGGTTTCCGATCTCAGGAACCTGCTGATAGAGAAATTTTTTGAGCCGGCCGCTGCCGCGGGAGAAGGCGAGGGAGCGGCGCCGGGGCTTGGAGAGATTACGGTGAAGACAGAGACGGGCGAGTCTCACACCCTGCGCCTGCTTCGGCGTTCCGCGGACCCGAGGGATGCCGAGGTCGATGCCTTCGTGGCAGAGCGCTCCGGCGACCGCAGCCGTTTCCTCGTTATCTCCAGATGGCCGGGACGCCTGGAGTTCGGAGCCGCGGTCTTCAGAGAGAGGGCCCTTTCAGAACTCGCGCCGGGGAACGTCGCGGAGCTGGTCGTCTCTCGGGGCAAAACCTCCTGGGTCCTGGCTCACCTCGCCGGCACCTGGTCCTTCAGCAGCGACCAGGTCGTGCTGTTCGGGAAGAAGCTGGATGGAGCCCGGGTGAACAGGGTTGTCGAGGCGCTCCGCGGTGATCGATTCCGGGTGATGAGCTTCGCGCCGGGACTCGCTAAGGAATCCTGGGAAGAGGTGGGGGTTGGCACACAAGACTTCCACCTGCGGCTCCATCTCCGGAGCTTCCTGGACGAGCACAAGGGGTTCCGCAAAATCACCGTTGGCACCAGCCAGTCGATCGCGGGAGAAGACGGGCTTTGCTATGGGAGGGTTGACAGCTTCTCGGCCCCTTTCGTACTCCAGCC
>JAKUSY010000347.1 GCA_022451445.1 Planctomycetota bacterium | reverse complement strand
TTGACCGGGGCCGAGTCAGCTACCGTCGTCAACAACAACGCCGCCGCCCCCCTCCTCATTCTCGGCACCTTTGCCAGGGGCAAGGAGGTCATCGTATCCCGCGGACAGCTTGTTGAAATCGGCGGCTCCTTCCGCGTGCCGGACATCATGAAAGAGAGCGGCGCCCGCCTCGTCGAGGTGGGAACGCCAAACAGGACCTATGCGAAAGATTTTGAGGCCGCGATCACCCCGCAGACGGGAATGCTGCTCGAGGTTCATACCTCGAACTACGCGATCCGGGGCTTCGCACATCACACGGAACTCGAGGACCTCGTCGAGCTCGGCGCTCGCAACGGCCTGCCGGTGGCGAGCGATCTCGGCTCCGGCTGCTTCCTCGACATGATGAAGTTCGGCTTCGAGCACGAGCCGCTGGTCAGGGACAAGGTGCTGGCCGGCCCGGAGGTTGTCTGCTTCAGCGGCGACAAGCTGCTCGGCGGTCCGCAGGCGGGGATCATCGTCGGCAAAAAATCGGCGGTGGAAAAAGTACGCGCCCATCCTCTCTTCCGCACCCTGCGGGTGGACAAGGTGAGCCTCACCCTGCTGGAGGCGACCCTGCAACTCTACCGCAACCCCGAGGCGGTCCAGGACAACATCCCGATACTGCGAATGCTCAGCGGCTCGGCGGAGGCGCTGAAAGAGAAGGCGGAGGCCTTTGCCGCGGAATTCGAAAACGAAAGCGGCCGGCTGACACTCGAGGTCGTTGAGACCTCCTCGCAGACCGGCAGCGGGTCGCTTCCCGACCAGACCATCCCCAGCTGGGCGGTAGCCATCGAGCACTCGGAATTGAATCCCAGGAAACTCTCAGAGGCCCTGCGCTCGGCCAGCCCGCCGGTATTCACCCGGGTTCACGGTGAGCGCGTCCTGGTGGATTTCCGCACGCTCCTCGATGGAGACGAGGAAGACCTCGCACGGGCCCTCAAGCGCCTGGTCTGACCCGGCAAGCCGGCGCTCAGACGTCACAGAGCCTGACGGCCTCGTTGAGCGACCTGAGGGGCTCCCGCGTGGGAATGAACTCCTGCCCCACGTAGCCTTTGTAGCCCGTTGCAGCGATCGCCTTCATGATGCCCGTGTAATGAAGCTCCTGCTCGTCATCGAGCTCGGCGCGTCCGGGAACGCCGGCGGTGTGGTAATGCCCTATGTAGTCCTTGCACTCACGCAGGCGGACGATGACGTCTCCCTGCATGATCTGAACATGATAGATATCAAAGAGCAGTTTCATCCGGGCAGAGCCGTCCCGCTTGCACACCTCGAGGGCGTACTCGATCTTGTCGCACATATAGCCCGGGTGCCCCTTCATCTTCACGTCGACGCGGGAATTGAGCATCTCGAGGCAGATATCGACCTTCTTCTTCTCGGCATGGCCGACGATTTTCTTGAAACCCGAAACCATATTGTCGATGGCAACCTCGTTGCTGAGTCCCTTGCGAAAACCGGAAAAGGTGATCACGCTGGTGAACCCCGCCTCGGCGGTTTCATCGATCCGCCTGCGAAGAATGTCGATGCAGGCGGGCTGCTCCTCCTTGTGAGCGAAGCCGGTTCGAAATCCGTGGGTCGGCGTGATGGCGCAGGTCAGGCCGAGCTTTTTCAGAAGCGGCCAGTTCTTCGGCCCCACGAGCTCAACCGACTTGATTCCCATCTTCACCGCGGCCCTCGCAAGCGTCTCAACCTTCATGGGATTGAAACACCAGGAAACAACCGACTGGTTGATCCGTCCCTTGCTCGCCCGGTAGAACTCCTCCCCGGCCCCTTCAGCCGCGCGGCTGGAAAGAAGCCCCCCGACAGCGGCGACGCCGGCGAGCGCCCCGTTCTTCAGCAGCGACCGGCGGCTTGATCGCTCTTTCACGGCGGCATTCACTTCACCACCGGGTTGTTTCGATTTACTCATTTGATCATCTCCTGGGTTACCTGTCATCCCGCCGCGGCACCTTGCCTGTCTCGCGGGCCTTCAGCAGCCTGGCCATTTCTTCGAGAATC
Source organism: Planctomycetota bacterium (assembly GCA_022451445.1). Classification (GTDB taxonomy): domain Bacteria; phylum Planctomycetota; class UBA8108; order UBA8108; family UBA8108; genus UBA8108. The sequence goes on along the minus strand of JAKUSY010000347.1, from coordinate 2,134 downwards.
CGGGGTGTGCGAACGTCCTCCCGTCCCATCATCAGCAGGACGAAATTGTCCGCCAGAACCTCCTCGGGATGAATGATGTATTTCGTGTTCCGGCCGATCTTCCTGTGAAAATCATCGACCTCGGACGGCTCCAGGAGCCGGGGCTTCCCATCCTCGAGCATCGGAACCCAGCTCTCGGCGACCTTCTTGACCACCATCAGGCGGAATACCAGGTAGCGAAAGAATTCTCCTCCCTTTTTCTCGTCATATTCAGCCGACGACGAATAGAGCACCGGCACGATGGAGAGGAGATCATCATCAAGCTGCACCTCCATGCGGTAGCGTGAGCCCACCGCATCGGGATTGGTCAGCCGGCGTGTTTCGAGCTTCGGAGGAAGCCTGACATCTCCACAGGGGAAAAACCCGACGACCCGGTACAGCTTGTCGCGAAGCAGTGGCTGGTTACGGCTGAGAATATGGAAGAATTCATGCAGCAGCAGGCGCACCAACCCCTTTTCTTTGCGTGAGGCGATCTTCGCCGGGAGAACGACGGCGTTGCCGCGGCAATAGGCGGCCCCTCCCTCCTCCTTGCCGCTCGTCTTGACCAGCTGGATTTCCGCGGGAAAACCCAGCTCGAACCCGGCCAGCCTGGCGCTCACCGACTGGAGGCTGCGGGTGATCGTGGCGATCTCCTCTTCGCTCCAGGAGAGCACCTCGCCGGTAACGAACCTGATGAAGCTCTTCTCATCGACGGCGGCAGCCGTCTTCAACCGCACCGAGCGGTCAAAGGGGCTCAGCGCGGCGAGAAAGTCATCCCGTTTGCCCAGGATCTTCCGCCCCTGCGCGACCGAGCTGAAATGAACCACCGTCCCGGGCCGCAGCTTGAACCCGCCACCCTCGTCCGCCGCGGACAGGGAGCTCTCCCCCGCTACGGCGAAGAGCAGGGCCACGGCGGCAAGTACACCACGAGACGGCCGGAAGCTCATCGGTCGACCCTGGCGCTGCCGCCTCCCACGAGCTTCTCTACCTCGGCCAGGCTTGCCATGGTCGTATCACCGGGCGTCGTCATGGCCAGCGCTCCGTGGGCGGCGCCGTACTCGACAGCTTCCGCTGCGGTCTTGCCGGCAAGGAAGCCGTAGACGACACCGGATGCGAAGGAATCACCGCCTCCCACCCGATCGTAGATCTCGAGATCGGGCCTGAGGGTGGCCTCGTGAAACTCTCCATCGGCCCAGATCACCGCTCCCCAGTCGTTGATACCGGCCGTCTTGACGCCGCGAAGGGTCGTGGCGACGACCTTGAAGTTAGGAAACTCAGCCACCACCTTCTCTATCATCTTCTGGAAATTGGCCGGATCGAGCTTCGAGAGCTTCTCATCGACGCCCTCGACCTCGAATCCCAGCGCGGCGGTAAAATCCTCTTCGTTGCCGATCATCACATCGACCAGCTCCGCGATACGGCGGTTGACCTCCATGGCGCGCTCGGTGCCGCCGAAGCTCTTCCAGAGGCTCGGACGGTAGTTGAGATCGTAGCTGATGATCGTCCCGTTCTCCCTGGCGCACTCCATGGCCTCGATGGCGACCTCGGGCGTTCGCTCCCCGAGTGCGGCGAAGATGCCGCCGCAGTGAAACCAGCGAACCCCCTCATCGACGAAGAGGGCCTTCCAGTCGATGTCGCCGGGCGCCAACTGGCTGACGGCCGTATGGCCGCGGTCGGCGCAACCGGAGGCCCCGCGAACCCCGAAGCCTTTCTCAGTGAAGTTCAGGCCGTTTCGAGACTCCCGGCCGAGACCATCAAATGGAACCCACCTGAGGTGGCGGGTGTCGACGCCTCCCTGCAGGATGAGATCCTCGAGCAGCCGTCCCACGGCATTGTCGACCGCGGCGGTAACGATACAGCTTCGCAATCCGAAGCAGCGACGCAATCCCCGCACGACGTTGTATTCTCCGCCTCCCTCCCAGGCCCGGAAGTGCCTGGTGGTATGAACCCGCTCGTCGCCGGGATCGAGACGAATCATGATCTCGCCGAGGGCTGCCGCATCCCAGCGGCATTCGGATGCCGGTTTCAGATCGAGAACGGCCATGCTTTTCAGAGCCTCCAAATAACGGTCAGTTTTAAGGTAATGAAGCGGGCAGGATCGTACGCCTCAAGACCC
>JAKUSY010000346.1 GCA_022451445.1 Planctomycetota bacterium | reverse complement strand
GAATCCGGCCGGACGCGCCTCCAGGACAAGCTCCGGCTCCTGCAGCGGCAGGGCGATATCCATGGAGCGGTTCCAATACCGGGGAGAGAGCACCGTCAGGCGGCCCGCGCGCCGGTTCGCGAAGCTGATCAGCGGACTCGGCTGTGGAAAAGGGTGGATACCCAGCTCGAACCATCCGCTCGGATCGGTCCGGGTTCGCAGAGGGGGCATACCCTCGAGCTCGACCTCGATCTCGCATTCCGCAAGCGGCCGGCCATCAAGGTCCACCAGCCGATGGCCTGCGAGATGGCCCTGTTCGGCCTCGAGAACGAACTCCCGGGCATCCTGCAGCAGGATTCGCTGCCTGCCGATCGCCTCGGGAAAACCCGGCCGAGGGCGACCATGCAGGAAGTAGAGGGGATGGAGAAGCTCCAGCTCCCAGGGCGCGTCGGAAAAAGGCAGCCTGAGAGACCCGCGCTCGTCGGTATAGAGAACCCGCCAGGGTCCGGGCCGTACGAGCCGCCCGCTCCAGGCAAACTCGACCTCGGCTTCATCCAGGAAGGAGTGGTCATCGACCCAGGGCCTGACCGCCAGCGGCGCGTTGGCAAGCCCGCCCCCATCGGGTCCGAGAACGGTCAGCGGAACGGTCAGCGTACGCCGGACGTAGAACTCGATACGGCTGCCGGTTCCGGGGCCGCCCGTTCGGCCGCCGAGAACCACCAGGTCGGGCGTATCCCCGGCAGCCTCCACCTTCGTCCACCGGCCGCGGGAATCCATGCGGCCGTGCAGCACACAGACCTCCGGAGAATAGTCCGGATGATTGATCTGGACATGGGCGCGAAGGCGCGGATCCTCCGGCAGCACGATGGGAAAGCCGAAGCCGCCATCCTCGCCGCTGTGGTGAACCACCGCGGCCAACGGAGAGAGACCCGCCCTCGAGAGATCCGTCGAGCCGTGGAACCATGTCAGCCGAACGCTCGCGCCCGCGACCGCCGCGCCGCTGACCGCGTCAAAGACGAAGGCGCGGCTCGCGGCCGACTCGGAACCGTCGCTGCGAACCATGGTCTCACTCGCCGGGAGCGCCGGTTTGCCGGGGTCAGCGGCAGGCTCCTCCCCCGCGCTCGCCTTGCCCTCTTCCCTGCCCTGTCCGCGAGCGCCGCCCGCGAACAGGCCGGCTCCAGGCGCCGAGCCCGGGACTCTCTCTGAATCCACTCCGCCGCCGCTCTCCACGATGACCGACCCCCGCCCCGGATGAGCATCATCGGGATCGCCTGTACCGAACCCCAGGAAGGATGAGCCCGCGGCCAGGGCCAGGAGCATCAGGGCCGCGAACAACAGGCCCTTCAGCCAGCCTCGCCGGGCAGGCCGCCGCGCAGCTCCTTGTAGTTCTTCGTCTTCCATCCCTGTTCTCCTGGAGCTGAAAACGCTGGTATGAGAGTACCACCGTTCTAACCTCTCGAGTCGAGCATCTCTACCCTGTGAGACGCAGGAGGGGGGCGGGGTTATTCAGCCATCCTGGAAAATGGCCGAAAAAACGGGCTCAGGAATCTCCGTCCGCGATAGCGTTCGGCCCCGGCCCCGCGGTCTTCTCGTAATACCCCTTACCCATTCGCTTGTACTGGGTAAAACCCTTTGAGTCGAGATTGGAGGGGCGAAGGGGATCGCCCTTGCCGACCATGAAACCGGAGAGCAGCTTACGAACCGGCTCATCGCAGCAGGGGCAGGTTTCGAGAGCCTCGTCGTTGATCGCCTGGAAAATCTCGAAGGAGGCGGCGCAATAATCGCAGCCCTCATCCAAGGTGACATATTCGTAAATCGGCATATCTTCAGCCTACAATAAAAACACGGTCATCCAAATTTTAATGCCTGTCGGCGGCGAAACCGGCCCGGCAAGAAAGCACAAGCGCCTCTTCTTGCCAAGAATCGGCCCCGTGTTAGGATAATCGGCCAATCGGGGGCATCTTTTTAGTCCAACTGGAACGCTCCCGCAGAATCGCGTTAAAAAGGCTCCCGAGGCGGAGCCTGTGGACCGTATCTTCCGGATAAAATCGGCATGGACGAAGCAAAACAGACGGAAACCGGCAACGAATACCCGCATCGCTACAACGCCCTCATGGCACAGGAGCTCGAGGCGAAGTGGCAGGATCGGTGGGAAAGTGAAGAAACCTTCCACGCGCCCAACCCCGGCGAGGAGGACTTCGATCCCGGCCGGCCGAAGAAGTTCATCATGGACATGTTCCCCTACCCATCCGGAGTCGGGCTGCATGTCGGACATCCCCTGGGCTATATAGCGACCGACATCTACGCCCGCTACCAGAGGATGCTGGGCTGCAATGTTCTGCATCCCATGGGCTACGACGCCTTCGGCCTTCCCGCCGAGCAATACGCCATCCAGACGGGACAGCACCCCAGGATCACGACAGAGGCCAACATCTCCACCATGAAGGCGCAGATGCGCCGTCTCGGGCTCGGACACGATCCGCGACGAACACTGGCAACCACCGACGTACCCTTCTACCGCTGGACCCAATGGATCTTTCTCCAGATCTTCAACTCCTGGTACGACGAAGAGCGGGATCGGGCAAGGCCCATCACCGAGCTGATCGAGGAGCTCGAGGCCGGCCGCCTCGAGCCCGGCGACGAGGAAACGAATCCCGGGAGCAGGAAGTGGGCGGAGCTCAGCGAACACGAACGGAGACAGGTCGTCGATGGCCGCCGCATGGCCTACGTGGCGGAGATCCCGGTGAACTGGTGCCCGGGACTCGGTACCGTCCTCGCCAACGAAGAGGTCACCGCAGAGGGGCGCAGCGAGAGAGGCAACCTGCCGGTCTACAAACGTCCGCTGCGCCAGTGGATGCTGCGCATCACCTCCTATTGCGAGCGGCTTCTCGATGATCTCGAGCAGCTCGACTGGCCTGAGCCCATCAAGCTCATGCAGCGCAACTGGATCGGCCGCAGCGAGGGCGCCGAGGTCGACTTTCTCGGGATCGACCAGGCCGACGACGATGCCGCCGCGACGACTGAAGGCTGGATCGGATCGCGCGCCGCCACGGGATGGCAGGGAGGCTCTCCACCTGAGGAGCTGGCGATCAGGGTCTTCACCACCCGCCCCGACACCCTCTACGGAGCGACCTACATGGTGCTGGCCCCCGAGCATCCTCTCGTAGAACGGCTCTCCGCGGAAAAATATGACGACTCGGTCCCCCAGGCCCGGCGCGGGCAGTTCCCCGGCAGGCCGGGGGAAGACTCCACGCCGGCCGAGCTGGTGGCGGCCTACAAGGCCTATGCCGGCTCAAAGACCGACATCGAACGGCAGATGGAAGAAAAGGAAAAGACCGGGGTCTTCATCGGCTCCTGGGCAGTGAACCCGGTTACCTCTCAGCAGGTGCCAATCTTCATCGCCGACTACGTACTCATGGGCTACGGAACCGGTGCCATCATGGCGGTGCCGGCCCACGACAGCCGCGATTTCGAATTCGCCACGCAATTCGAGGTTCCGATCATCGAGGTGGTAAAAGCGCCCGCCGGCGCCGAAGGCGAGGCTGGAACCGCCTTTACCGGCCACGGAACCGCGGTCAACTCCGGCATCATCGATGGTCTCGATACCCTGGAAGCGAAGGATAAGATCACGCGATGGCTCGAAGAAAACGGTCTCGGCAGCGGAACGATCAACTACAAGCTGCGCGACTGGCTCTTCAGCCGCCAGCGCTACTGGGGAGAGCCCTTTCCCATCCTCTACGATGAAGATGGGATGCCCGTCGGGCTCAGGGAATCGGACCTGCCCCTCGAGCTTCCCGAGATGGACGACTACAAACCCGAGATCGATGAAGACCCCGCCTCGATGCCCCGGCCGCCGCTGGCGCGGGCGAAAGACTGGGCTGTGGTCACGATCGATGGAAAGGAGCACCAGCGCGAGCTGAACACCATGCCGAACTGGGCCGGCTCCTGCTGGTATTACCTCAGGTACCTCGACCCGGACAACCAGGAGCGCTACGCCGCGCAGGAGACCGAAAGCTACTGGATGCACACCAACAAGGACGGAAGCGCCCCTGGCGGCGGCTACGATGCCGGGAGCTCCAGGATTGGAGGAGTGGTCCTCTATGTCGGCGGCGCCGAGCACGCTGTCCTGCATCTGCTCTACTCGCGCTTCTGGCATAAGCTCCTCTTCG
>JAKUSY010000345.1:1690-4167 GCA_022451445.1 Planctomycetota bacterium | reverse complement strand
TGCTCCAGGACCTCGGTCCTGTCCCCCTGGTCCCCGAAATGATCCCGCAGCCAGGCTCCCCGCACGACCACCTTCACTGCCCGCTCCCGCAGGAGCTCGCGCCTGCCAGCCTCGGCCGGCGTCATTTTTTTCCCGAGCGCCAGGGCGAGAACCTTGGCCTCAAAGGCGGGGACAAAGAGGCTCTTGTATTCCTGGTCCCGGATCAGGACCTGTACCCGCTCATCCCTGGCCGCCAGTTCGGCAACGATTCCGGCCGCCGAGGGAGGGATGACCAGGTCATCTTCAGGACGCCGGGGCTGGCTGGTCCCGGGCCCGGCTGCACCCAGCTTCCTGATCGTAAAATCGAACCGCTCCTCCTTCCCGGCTATCCGCGCCATGATCACAAGGTGCAACGGCAGGGCGAAGTCCCGCACAGGCGCCTCGAGGAAGGCGCCGCCGTCGATGGGCTTCAACTCGAAGGAATCGGCCCCATCGACAAAGCCATCCTTCTCATCAAGGGTCGCGCGCAGATATCTCGTCGGAAAATCCGCCGCATCCAGTGGGCGGGTGTAATTGTCGAAAAAATATACCCGCAGGACACCCGCCTCCGGAGCCACCACCTCGAGGTGATGCCAATTGTCCGACGCCATACGGAAGATCCCGCCATGGCGGGGGTTGTGATCACCATGGGGAACCTGGACCGTCACCGTGAGGAGCTCCCGTCCGCATTTGCCGCACCCCCCCCCGGTGAACGCGACCTCTTCGGTGCTGAAGCCGAGCCCGTTCCCCTGCAACCGCAAGGCCGTCAGGCCGCTGGCCCCCTCCTTGCCGAGGGTCTCTTCGAGGCTCCTGGGGCAGACCCAGACCCTGGCGACCATCACCTCCACCAGCTTCGTATCGCAAACCGGGCAGACGCTGCCGCCATCGAGGATCACCTCCGGGTGACGGGTACACCTCCACATGTTCACGCTGGGAACAGCGACCAGCAGCTTGCCGCACTCTCCGCAGCTTCCGGGAAGAACCCCGGCCATTTCAAAATGGTCGATGCAGAGAAACGTGCCGACACTCTTCTGCGCGACCAGGCCCTTGCCGCAGCTCGCGCAGGAACCGGCCTCGCGGCTCACCATGAGGGGATGCGCGGGACAGGCGTAGTGAACCGGCCGCGAGGACGAGGACTGGCCGCCGTCACGGGAGCCATCCCGGCACCCGGAGAGCACGCAGACGCCTCCGAGGGCCAGCATCGCCGACAGGTTTTTAATCAACCCCGCACGGGGTGAACGCCAACGCATGCTTTGCCTCTTCGATTACCGACTATATGATATCCGCGGCACATTACTTCGCATTGAATAGATACGGAAGACGCCGGTGAAGAAAAAAAAGCTCCTTCTGTTCTTCTGCTGCCTTTTCGCGGTCGAGGCGGCCGAGGCCCATGACATCATCACCTCGCGCTACAGCTACCACGGGCACGTCCTGCCGATCCTCGAGGCGCACTGCGTTCGCTGCCACAGCCCGGAAGGCCCGGCGCCATTCCGGCTGACGAGCTACCTCGACGCCCGCCCGAGGGCGGTCGCCATCAAGGAGGAGGTCCTCCTGAAAAACATGCCGCCATGGTACGCGGAGGCGGGAGAACATAAGCTCATCGACGAGGACCGGCTGAGCGCCGCCGAGCTCGACATCATCGTCGAATGGGCCAGTGGCGGAGCGCCGGAAGGGAAGAAGGCGCCTGCGGGGAACTTCCCGATAAAGGTGAAACCGCTGGAGGTGGCGGACCTCGAGCTCGAACTTCCGGAGATGATCCTGGCGCCGGGAAGCCGGCGGAAAAAGGTCACTTTGAGCCTGGAAACAGGACTGGAGCGGGCCGCCTGGCTCACCGGCTGGGACCTGAGCACCGCCAAGGTGGACCTGCTGCGATCGGCCTCGCTCTACCGCGGTGGGCTCTCCCCCGCCAATTACCTCGGCACCCGCATGTCGATCGATGAGAAGCTCGACTGGGCGGAGGCCGGAGCGACGCTCGAGCCCGGACAGGACCTCACTCTCTCCGTCCTCTACACCCGTCCCTGGCACCTGGGAAATAAGGAGGCAAGCGTGCGGGGCAAGCTGCGGCTGTGGATTTCAGAAAGCAAGCCCTCTCGCCTGCTCCAGGCGCGGAGACTCAGCGGGTCCGGAAACCTGCCGGGGGGAGCTCGTCTCCTCGGAGTCCATCCATCCACCCCCCTGCGGCTGCGGGCGGCGGGCCGTACCGGGAACCTCATCGAGATCTTCGCAGCCCCGGCGAAGTGGCCGCTCTTCTATCGCTTCAGCGAACCGCTGGAGCTCTCCGGCGGACTGGAAGCCCTGCCGAAGGCCGGGGGGATCCTCCTCTTCACCACCCCCTGAAGAGAAGATCCCTCAGCTCAGATCCTCGGCCGCCCGGGCGAGACCCCTCCGGGCCAGCCGGTGCACCAGCAAGGTAACTCAGACCACCCTCAGAGAAATCCACACGCTCGGAAGCAGAGAAT
>JAKUSY010000345.1:0-1680 GCA_022451445.1 Planctomycetota bacterium | reverse complement strand
CCCGTCACGTCCTCTTCACACGGAGGCGGCCAATTCAGGCGGCCTTCCAGAATGTTCGCGAATTCAGCTGGATATTTTGATGCCGTCCCACGGGTTCGGAGGAAGTACCGCGACTGGCAAGGCCTCCCAGGCTGAGAGGAATCCACTCGGTCGGAAGCAGCGAGGAAAGCCCGAAGTACACACCGCTACTGATAAACATGAACACGAAGCTGAGAAAATTCGTCGTCCCCACAACACGCCCCCGCAAATTACGCTCCGGCCACAACTGCACGCTGGTTTGAAGCGGCAGGGCAAACATACCTCCCGCCAGCCCCAGGAAGCCCATAGCCACATAGGTGGCGATAAGGCTCTGGTGAGTCCACGTCAACGCCACCAGGCTTGCAACCAGCAGGCAGAATCCCAGGCGATAGACGCCGAAATCCACCCTCCCCCTGGAGAGATAGCCACCTCCGATCGCGCCCGTAGCGATTCCCATTGCAACGATAGTGAACAGCAGACTGGTGCCGGTATCACCGAGCTCCATCAGACGCTTGCCGTAATCATTGCACATCATCACCAGGGCGTTTCCGAGTCCCCAGAAGTAGGAGTAGGTCAGCACGACACTACGGAAGGATCGGTCCCTGAAGATGTTCCCGAGAATCGGCCATAAATCACCGAAGATCTTTCCCCTGAGAGCCAGATCCGGATCGGCAACAGGCATCCTGCGGATCCCGAAGGCGGTCAGGGTTCCAAGGATAGCCAGCAGGACAAGGACTCCCTGGGATTTGTAGAGACCGCCATCATCCTCCAGTCCGTCCTTGAGCAGTCCGGCGGAGGCGATGCCGAGTATGATCGCCAGGTAGGTCGTCATGAGAATGATTCCATTGGCCTTCGACAGGCTCCGCGATGGAATCAGCTCCGGGATAATGCCGTATTTTCCCGGGCCGAAAAACGCGCTCTGCGCGCCCATGAGGAAGAGACAGCAGAAAAGCAGCGGGATATCCCCGATATAAAAGGCGGCCCCACCAAGCAGCATCACCAGGATTTCCCATGCCTTGCAGAAACGGATGATGGAGGTCTTTGAAAAACGGTCGGCGAGGGAACCGGCGAAGCCGCTCAACAGGACGAAGGGCAGGGCGAACAACGCGCCGGCCAGGGGCTGGTAGAATTTTTCATCGGCCTCGATCGACAGATCGACCGCCACCAGGAGAATCAGTTGCCTGAAGACGTTGTCATTGAAGGCGCCAAGAAATTGGGTGGCGACCAGGGAGAAAAAGGACTGGCCGGCGACTTCCTCCCCCGCGTGACCATCCCCGGCGGCGGCGGGAACAGTTTCTGTCTTTCCGGTGAGATCCTTTCGCTCTGACATGACAGCCTCATGATGCCAGAGTTGCGCCGATGTGTGTAGATCGCTCGAAGTCCCTTTTTCCCGGCTGTTGAAGAAACCCCGCGAAAATCAGCTGTCGCCATTGACACCCGGCTCCGGTATTCGACAATGGCGGGTATGCCCAATCCGACGATACTCGCATTGATGGCCCATCCCGATGACGCTGAGTTCCTCTGCGCCGGGGCTCTCTTCCTGCTCGCCGACCTCGGCTGCGAAATCCATGTGGGGGCGATAGCTCCCGGCGACTGCGGATCGCCCGCCAAGCCCGCCGAGGAAATCGCGGCTATCCGGCGCGAGGACGGCAGGCAGGCCGC
>JAKUSY010000344.1 GCA_022451445.1 Planctomycetota bacterium | reverse complement strand
GCCGTGGGCGTTGCAGCCGCCGGCCATGACGAAGCCCTTTTCCTTTGAGCTCTCGCCGATGATGAAGCGCCCATCGGGGGTGAAGGTCGGCCATCCCCTGGAGATGTGGCGGATTCCGAGCTCATTGATGGCGGGACCCTGCGGCAGGACGTTTTCTCCCAGGAATTCGAGCACCTCCCAGTTCTCCTCCACGAGTGGCTGTTCTCCGGCGAGGGGCACGGTGCGGGGGTCGGTCGAAAGCGAGCCGGTCTCCCAGCCGCCCACGAGGATCGAGTTGACCTCGCTGCGAACATAGATCGAGGAATCCGGTATGCGGACGACAGGCAGGGTGGGCTCAACACCTTCGCAGTCGATGGTGACGAAGAACTCGTGGCGCACGGGGAAGATCGGCAGCTCGATTCCCACTGAGCTCGCCAGCTGGTAGGCGAAGGCGCCGGCGGCGTTGATGACCATCTCGCATTCGATGTCGCCCTGGTCGGTCTCGATCCCGGCCACCCGTCCGTTTTCGATCTTCACGCCCGTGACCCGCACACCCGTATGGAATTCGACGCCGAGCTTGCGGGCCTCGCCGGCGTAGCTCATGGTCAGGTCGTAGGGCTGGACGTAGCCGTCGGAGGGACACCAGAGCACGGCCTTGACGCCCTCGAAGGTCATCAGCGGCCAAAGCTCCCGGGCCCGGTCGTTGTCGATGAACTCGGTCTCGAGTCCTGCCTCATCGGCCACCGCCTTGAGGTTCTTAAATTCCTCGATGCGTTCATCGCAATGCGCCACGCGCAGCGAGCCGACCTTGCGCCAGGCGGGACTCTCGGGGCTGTCAGCCTGCAGGCGCTCGAAGGTCTCCGCCGACCACATCAGCAGCTTCACCTCCTCGACGGTGCCCCTGACCTGTCCGACCAGCCCCGCCGCCTGCGAGGTGGTCTCGGTGGCGAGACCATCCTCTTTCTCGATGACGATGATGTCCTTGCGGCCCGCCTCGGCGAGACTGCAGGCCACGGCGCAGCCCACGGCTCCGCCGCCTACGATCACGGTCTGCGCTCTTTTGCGAAGGTTCATTTGACAGGTATGGAGCAGGCCCTGTTGAGCAATTTATGGGTCTGCAGGCTGAGGCGCCAGCGCGGATTCTCGAGGCAATACTTCAGCGCCAGCTCCGTGTTCCCGTCGAGGTGAGGGCCGTCCATGGGCTGCAGAAAGAAGTATTCGAAATCGAGCCGCTCGAAGGTGTCCGGGGTCAATCCCTCCTGGGGATAGACCAGCTTGAGCTCGTCTCCGTATTCGATGACCATCCCGGCGCCGGCCGTGGGGCTGACACAGATCCAGTCGAGTCCTTCCGGCGGCGGTTTCGTGCCGTTGGTCTCGATGGCGATCTCCATCCCCTCGGCATGCAGGGCCGTGCCCGCGGCATCGTCAAGCTGGAGCAGGGGTTCTCCACCGGTACAGACCACCAGGGGCTTCGCCTTGTCTCCCGCCTCTCGCGGCCATTGCCCGGCGACAGCGCGGGCCAGGGAGCCGGCGTCTTCGAATTCACCGCCGCCGGGCCCATCCGTTCCGACGAATTCAGTATCGCAGAAATCGCAGACCGCCGCCTGGCGATCTTTCTCCAGCCCGGACCAGAGGTTGCACCCGGCGAAGCGGCAGAAGACGGCCGGCCTTCCGGCCTGGGCGCCCTCGCCCTGGATCGTGTAGTAGATCTCCTTGACGCTGTAGCTCATGCGGGGTCACCGGCTCCCACTCTGCGCCCGGGAGGCATCTCTCCTCCCTCGATGGTCTCTTTCCAGTCGATGACGAAGACGCCGTCTTCACCGCGCCGCAGGGCCGGGGCGAGGCTGTCGTATTCTGTCGGGTCGGAGAGCTTCGCCAGCAGGAAGGCCTCCCTGCGCTCGATGCAGGTGCCGCAGGCGCCGCAGTGTCTCCGGCCTCCCTGGTAGCAGCTCCAGGTGAGCTCCAGCGGAACGCCGAGCTCTCCGGCGAGTCTGGCGATGTCCTCTTTCGTCTTGTCGAGGAAGGGACGCAGCAGCTCTACCTCGTGCCAGTCCGCCAGCGCGATGGCTCCACCGAGGGCCTCGGCGAACTCGTTCCTGCAATCGGGGTAGATGGCGTGGTCTCCGGCGTGGGCCGCGTAGGCTACGGAGCCGGCCTTTTCCCTGATGGCCCAGGCCGTGGCTGTCGAGAGCAGGATCATGTTGCGGTTGGGTACGACGGTCTGCTTCATGGTCTCCGCCGCGTAATGTCCCAGCGGTACCTCCACCGAATCATCGGTCTGGCTCGAGCCTCCCAGCAGGTTCGCTATCGAGGTGAGATCGGCGATCTCATGCCGGAGCCCGAGGGGCTCGATGATCCTGGCTGCGTGATCGAGCTCGACCCTGTGACGCTGCCCGTAGTCCACACTGAGGGCGAGAACCTCGTAGCCCTTGTCCAGGAGGTAGTACAGGAGGGTGGTCGAGTCGAGGCCGCCTGAAAAGGTGACGACTGTCTTGCCGGTTTTCACCAGGATGTCCGCTCCGTGCCGTATGGGGTGCTCCCGCGGGCTGCCGGGAAGCCCCAAAGCTTCGCCGGGTCCGTCCACGGGGACTTCGTTCCAGAGCAATAATGTAACGATTGCTTTTCACAGAATCCATCACGCCTGTGTGAAAAGTGCTCGTCAGTCAAAGATCGCGCCGAGGGGAAGACGGATGAAGCGGGGGCGGTAGATGGAGGCGTCACCCACCATGTCCCAGAAATTATGGGAGTTGATGACATATGAGATGAGCAACTCGCCTGGCGCTGAAAGGTGGGTGTGCCCCTTGCCGGCGTAGGTGAACCGCTTGTGTTTGCCCTTCTCGAGGTTCTCGACCAGGAAAACTTTCTTCAGCCCACTCCAGGGACCCTCGGGGCGCTCGGCTGTTCGTATCAGGATGTGCTTTCCGAAGACCGGCTGGCTCTCCACCAGCAGCAGGCGTCTCTTTCCCTTGTAGACGATGCTCTCTACTGTGTGCTCGTTGACGGCCTCGTCGGTGATCCGGACGGCATCGGAGCTCTTCGCGCTCCAGCTTCCGCCGGCGAAGAAGCGCCAGGTGGAGAAATCATCCGCCCTCGAGGCCGGGGCCTTCGCGAGAACGACATGCTTGTTGAGGCCCTTGACGTCGCGGATCCCGTAGATATAGAGAGTGCCGGGTTCGCCCGGCCCATCCTTGTCCGCGAGATAGAGCGCCGTGGCCCAGGAGATGTCGTTGATGCCGCTTCGGCGTGAGTGTGGATTCACCGCCTGGCGGACCTTCCATCGCGAGATTTCCTCAAGTGGATTGGAGACGACGGCGAGGGCGCCGCCGACCATCCTGAAGTTGAAGACTCCCTTGCCGCCCTCCTTTTTCCTGCCCATGTGCATGAGGAAGATGAGCAGTTTTTTTTCGCCGCGGGGCGTTTCGGTCATGCAGCCATCGAGCAGCCAGTACCAGGTCTTGCCGGTTTTTTTACCGGGCGGCGCATTATCCGGCGTGGGAAGATCCGGCTCGATCCAGGCGCGCGGATAACCGTCTTCACCCGGCTCTCCCCAGGCGAAATCCAGCTTGCCGTAGTCGGGCGGAGCGCCGTTTTTCCCGGTGCGATGGATTCCGATGGAGTTGTTCACCAGGCGCGATCCCCCGGCGTGTTTTCCATTCTCTACAGTCCCGATCCAGGTGTCGGAATAGAGCCAGAGAGTACGGCTGTCGCCAAGGTCGATGGAGTAGCAGCCATCCGCTCCGGTCCAGCCCTTCTTGCGGGCGAAGACCCGGTCCCATTCGGGGGCCGGCGTTCCCGGGAATTTCCCGCCCGGGTTCGGTTCTTCCTGTGCCGTGAGGGAGCAGAGACTCAGCATGCCGGGCAGGATGACGGCCGCCAGAGCCAGTGGGGCGCGGGCCGGTCTCATTCCGGGATCGGCAGCCCGGCGGCCCAGCACAGGGCGTTTCTCAGGAGGATGTTCATGCCCGGTTGCGCGAAATCATCGACATGGCCGAGGCTGGTGTAGAAAACGCGGCCACCGAAGCTGGTCTTGTTCGTCCAGGCGATGGCCTCGGGGGTCTTTCCCTCGATGGTTCCGCGAACCAGTTCCCTTGCGCTCTTCGCCAGGGGGGCGGTCTTGTAGAGCGAGCCGCAGCCTTTCAGCTTGCCGAGGTCGACTCCCTTGAGGATGGCGTGGGTCTTTTCCGTCAGTCTTATGCCGGGGAAGCTGAGCGTCACGGGCG
>JAKUSY010000343.1:2804-4224 GCA_022451445.1 Planctomycetota bacterium | reverse complement strand
AACGCACCATCGGCGGTGGAATCGGCCCTGACGAACAACCCCGACCCGTCCCCGGCAGAAACCAGGATGTCTGAGGTTGAAAAGAAGCCCTCTCCGACGGGATCATCCCGCTGCCATGCAACCCACAGGACATGCCGACCCATGCGGTCTCGTGGAATCTGGAGATCGAAGTAATAGTGATTCTTCGAAAAGATCACGCTGGGGCGTCCGAGATGCTCCATCTGGGCCCAATTGAGCGCGGTGGCCGGATCCCAGTCGGCTGTCGTCATCCAGACGTCCCAGACGCTGGGGTCGTGCGGAGCGGTGGCAAGGAAGTCGATCTCGATGATCTCACCAGCGGTGACAGGGGTCGCCGGCCACCCCTGGTCAACCTGGTCGAGGCCGGAATAGGTCCGCCCGAAGTCCTCCGGATCAATCCGGCCCCCGCTGGCGAGGTGGCCATCCCCAACCCAGGGAGAATAGTCAAATCCCGGCGGCAGGCCGGCCTCGCCGGCCTCCGGGATGTTTTGCGACAGCTCGTTCCACGCGTAGTACGAATCTGTTCCGTCGATGGTTACCGCGGCGCGGGCAAGCTCGAAGTCAGGGCTCTCCGGGTTGCTCTGGCGCACCCGGTAGACGCGGCTCATTGGATGGACAACCGTGCCATGGCCGAGCGCCGCCACTGCCGATGCCAGCGCGATGCCCACGCCCAGGATCAGGCTGAACCTCGAGTGACCGTTGGTACTTCTCATCTACTGCCATCCCCCCTGCCCGTACCGGGCGTCTCAATGTGACAACTGAACCCCGCGTGTATTTTAAGGACCGCCATGAGCGCTGGCAAGAAGAGGCTGGGCCACCCCGGACCAAGAGGAGAGAACCGCAGGCTGATAACGCGGCGCTATTGCAGGCAATTACCAGGCAGGGTCTCGCAGGTCATCTCATCCTCGGTGGGATCGCCGCCACAGCCCGGGAAAGGCGCCGGGGGCACTCCCCGGCCGAGAAAGAGGAAGTTGAGCAGATAGACCGCGTCGGTCACGTTCACCTCGCCGTCATCATCAGCATCGGCGGCCTTCACACACCCCGGCGCCCGCCCTCCGCGAAAGAGATAGTCGAGGGTAAATACAGCGTCCGTGAGTCCCGAAACGCCGTCGGCGTCAGAGTCGCCGCGGAGGAAGCCCTCGGCTGGAGCCGGCACGGGAAAGTCGACCACGCTGTCGAGCCAGTCGAGGTACCGCGAGACCCGGGTCTGGTAATCCCCGGAGCCGTACTGCCCAATCCTGATGCCGTTGCCACCCTCGCCGTAGGAGTTCAGGCCGGCGATATGGGGCACCCCGTCGACGTCGATAAAGACCGGGCAGCCGCTGTCGCCAGAGACCCCGATGCCTTCGAGGTCCGTGATTCCGTCCTGGCCGGGCCGCTCGAAGAAAATCTCGATGAAGTG
>JAKUSY010000343.1:0-2794 GCA_022451445.1 Planctomycetota bacterium | reverse complement strand
ACGACGTTGGTCGCCCTGCGAAGATTTCCATCGCTCTCGGCACGCCGCTCTCCCTGCAGACCTGTTGCGTGAACCCCGCGACCGACCAGTGTGACGACGGCGCCGAGCTCCTCGGTCCCCCGGTAGATCGGAAGCGGTGTAACCCCGCGAACGGGGCGTTGGAAACGCACCAAAGCGATGTCAAAATTGTCACGGTTGCTGCGCCACCTCGGATGCCGGATAACCTCGGCAACCGCGTGGCGAACCCCGTTGACCACCAGGGACTGGCCCTCCTCCAGGTCCGCGGCGCAATGAGCCACGGTAAGCAGGTACGACTCGTGAACCAGGGTTCCGGTGCAGTCGTCCGGCTCGAAGAGGGTGACCAGGGCGGGGTAGTCGGAGTCCGCAACGATGTAGTCCGAGGCCGCCAGGTCGTGTCGAATGATGATGGCATGCGCACCCGACACAGCCAGCGCCCACAGCCCGGCAACCAGAAGGCCGATACACTGTTTCTTCACGTCCAGAACCTCTCTCTTGGTAATGCAAACCAGCCCTTAGCCTAAGCGAGCCCTTGGACGCCGGCGAGGATTGGGTAACCTCTCACTCATCCGCGGGCGGAGCGCCATCGCCGGTTTTTTCGCCCTGCAGCAGCCAGCTGAGATTGAACCGGGCCAGCTGGGAGCCTTGATACCTGTGACGCGGGCCGCCCTCGAGCTGGATGTAGATCCAGCCCTCACTCGGCGTTCCCTGCCGTCCCGCAGCAAGCGACGAATAGGCGCTGGGGCCCTTGTAGACCCGGCGCTTGATCGGCCAGGTCTTCGCGCCGTCGAAGCTGGCCCAGACGCTGACATTCTTGCGATCGCCGCCTTGGCTATCGCAATTGCTGTAGAGCAGGATGTCGCGTCCCTTCACAGGCAGGCGGACAAGCCCTGCCATACAGCCTGAGCCGGCGCCGATCGATTTCCTGGCGCCGTCGGGAAGAATCGTGCACACCGCTGAATCTTTCCATGTCGCGCCCCCGTCATCACTCCAGGCCTCCCAGCGCAGACAGGGGTTGTACTTCGCTCCCGGCGGGTCCCCGTGTCGGCGCGAATTGTAATAGATACGGCCATCCGACAATTCTGCGACCGTGCCTTCCCCGGTCCCAAGCTCTGGAATACGATCGCTCGTCTGCCAGGAGTTGCCGCCGTCATCACTGTAGATGGCCGTGTTGTACATGGTCGGAAGATACTTGCGCGTATCCGCGGGGCCGTAGAACCGCGCCGGTCGCAGCAGCCGTCCCTTGTGCTTGCCGTGCCGCAGGGCAATACCATGCTCGGCCATGTGCATCGTCGGCCGCTCACCGTTCTTTGCGGGATGAATCACCGTCTCCTGGACCTGCCAGGTCTTGCCATGGTCCTTGCTGCGATAGATGGTCGGTGGTGGCGGGGTCCTGGGCCACTCGTACTTCTCAGAAAACATAAAAATATCGCCGCTGGTTTCATCAACCGTGACGCCGCCGCCGCTAAAGAGATGCTTGTACTTGCCAAGGGCGATCGGATCGCCCCACGTCTTGCCTCCATCCTCACTCCGGCGAACCTGGAGTGCGGCGTCTGGCACGAAGGTCGCCAGCACCGTCCCGTCCATCGCAACGACTACGTTGGGCTGCCTCCCGCCCGCGTAGATCGTTTGCAATTGGAACTTTGCCGGGCCCCGAAAAGCCGTGATCGACCCCTCCTCGGCGTATACCGAGAACAAGCCGCCTCCAGGCGCCATGAGACCGGCAGCCAGAAGACAGATACACAGCTTCTTCATGTCGTTATTTTCCCGTCGTGAGCACGAAGTCACTGAAAGAGGCCCAGCGTGGCTTCTTGGCGTCGCCCAGCAGGGCGAACAGCCCGACCTTCACCTGGTCGCTGCCGCCCGGCAAGGTGGTGTCGCCGTGGGCGGTCCAGTCCTTGGCGCCGGGCGCCTTGACCATCGCCTTCACCTTGCCGTCGGTGATTTCCAGGCGCAACCGCATTGGCCCCTCTCGAAAGGGGATCTTCTTGACGACCTTCGGCCTGGCCTTGCTCTCGAGAACCAGGGTGCACGACTGCCCGCCGTAAAGCTCGCGATCGAACTTGATGTAGTTGTCATCGTCGAGGTAGAGCATGAGCCCCGCCTGTTCGTATTCCTTCCTCGGATTGAAATCCACCGTCACCTCCACGGTGGCCTTCGGCCCGGGAAGGGCTCGCAATAGAAAGTTTTCCGTCTTGTTGTTCTTCTTGCCCCAGATGTTCGAAGGCTGGGCCAGCAATTGGAGCTTGCCGTCCTTCAGGCGCCAGTCCGCCTTGTCCTCACGAACAAAGCTCCAGCCCTTATCGAGCGCCTTGCCGAAATCGGCCTTGTAGTCAGCCGCCAGGCCTGCGCCGATCAGCAAGCCGCCGGCCAGGATCGCTGCATTGAGTACCAGCACGGATTGAACAACGCGTTTCATGTCTATACCCTCTCTATGTATCAGTTGAACCCAACCCATACCCTAAACGAGGCCAGGAACGCTGGCAAGGATAGGGTGGGAACTCTATATCTCACCCCCCCCCCGAACACCTTCTTGCGGTGGAAGTCGCTTTGCGGTGAAAGCCCCTGCTGAACCGCCTCCTGCACCGCCTGCGCGCCTGCGTCGCCGTAACCGTAGACTATGGCGCCAGGACTGACATGCTTGTTCCAGTGGCCCTGGAAAATCTCCGCCAGCTCTTTATTCTTCGCAAGGCACTTAGGAACCGCGTGGTACATGATGAGGCGATTCCTGCGTTTCCTGAAGAACCTGCCGCTGATCTTGGGGAGGGTGCGGCTC
>JAKUSY010000342.1 GCA_022451445.1 Planctomycetota bacterium | reverse complement strand
GAGAATGGCAGCGTGTTGTGGTTCCGCGGCGCCGCCGGGGGGGACTTCAAGGTCATCCCCCTCGCTGTCGGGCTGGGACGCGTAGCACACTGCCAAGCGGCGGATTTTGACTCCGAAGGAGCCCTCGATATCGTTGTCGCGGTTTTCGGGTGTCGGAAGGTGGGAAATATCCTGCTGCTCGAAAACGACACCACCGACTATTCAGCTCCCCGGTTCGTGCCGCACGTACTCGATCCGCGTTCCGGGGCGATCCACGTTCCGGTCGTTGACCTCGATGGCGATGGTGACCAGGATTTCGTGGCGTTGATATCCCAGCACCATGAGACGATCGTCGCCTTCCTCAACGATGGAAGCGGAGAATTCAGGAAGGAGACCATCTTCAGGGCTCCCCATCCGAATTGGGGCTCCACCGGTATCCAGCTGGTCGATATGGACGGTGATGGAGATCTCGATATTCTCTCCAGCAATGGTGACAGCCTCGATGATTTCATTCCGAAGCCCTACCATGGCATCCAGTGGCTGGAGAACTCGGGAGGCTTTCCATTCAGGCCCCATGCCCTGACGAAGCTCTACGGCTGTAACGCGGCGAAGGCGGCGGATATCGACGGAGATGGAGATGTTGACGTCTTCGCCAGCGTCTTCCTGCCCTACATCAGGAAAGAGACCCCGGGTTCGGAATTCATGGAATCGCTGATCTGGCTGGAGCAGGTCAAGCCGGGGCACTTCGAGCGCTATTCGCTGGAGAAGTTTACCACTTTTCACCCAACGCTCGATCTCGGCGATTACGATGGGGATGGGGACGTCGATCTCGTGGTCGGCAATATGACCATGGCCAAGCGCAAGGAGGACACCCTGGCGCATTGGGCTGTGTTGTGGAGAAACCAGGGGCGCTGAGCGGCCTGCTCAGGAGAATCTCTCCATCGATGACCCTCGCGCCCGCTTGATCACGGATGATTTGTATCGCCATGGTGTCCCAGGTTGCCGGCTCGCCTGTTTCCTCGAGTCCTTCGCTCACCGGGGAGAAGCTTATCACGGCTCCATTTTGGATGAAGAAGATTTCATCCGGCGGGTGACACGGATTGTCACTTTTGACAGATCCCGGCGCTGAAGGTGTCGTTCTTTGCCTGTGGGAGAGGCGGGAGAAATCTCTATGTGATTTTGGCAAAGGGACTTGCGATTATTGCCCGGGTGGGCACGGCGCTTGAAAGGGATCTGTGGGGGATAAGGTGATCGATGGAGCTGGATCCTGGAAGAAAGCTCGGAGGTTGAACGGTTGACGATGCTGGTATTGGAAGGAAATGAGAAATCCTGCATGGGACGCCAGGGCGGCTTCAGCCTGCTGGAGATGGCCCTCTCGACGGTGATCCTCGGCGCCGTGCTCATCGGCACGCTCGGCTCGCTTTCGACCGCAGCCATCGGGCAGCGCACGGATGGAGTCAGGGTTGAGAGCCAGCTGCTCCTCTCGCGTGTCATGGAGGAGCTGCGGTCTACATCTTTTGAGTCACTCCCCGGTTTTGATGAGACCTGGCTCGATGAGGGAGGGCATAGGGCCGAGATCAACGTGACGCCCCAGGGACCGGGTCTTCTCAAGCTCTCGGTCCGGGTTAGGCATCAGGGCAACAGGGCGGTAGAGACCCGTGGCGTTCTGCTGGTCACACGGCGATAGGAGATTCGGATGGTTCGAGCGGAAAAACAGTTTTACACGGCGGGCAGGATTGCCCCGCGGCAGTCCGAGGCGGGCTTCAGCCTGCTGGAGGTCTCCGTCGCGGTAGCCGTCGGGGTGCTCTGCGTTCTCACGCTCGGGCAGGCCCTGTCGGGCGCGGCGGGCTCCAGCGAGTCCATCGTCCGGCAGGCGGACCTGAACGCCCAGGTCCATCGCAGCTTCGGCGCCCTGCGCCGGGAGCTGCGGTCTTCGAACCCCGACCTGGCCGAGATCTCCACCCACGCCGATGGCAACGATATCCTGGTGCTCAAGACCTGCGGGCCCTATTCCGAAGTTTTTCGCTGGGGGGCCTGCGACAATAGCGGAGAGTGGAGGGCGGGCTGGTCTGCCCGTTTTCGTGTTGTCGAGGGGCAGCTGGTGCGGGAGGCGCTCGATCTTTCAGGTGCTGTGAGGGGAGAGCCTCGGCCGCTTGCCAGGGGTGTGCCGCTGCGGGAGCTGGACGAAAAAGGTTTCTCAGTGGAGAAGGACGGTTCGCTTTTCACCATCAGCATCTCGATGCGCAGGACCTTTCGCGATGGGAGTGAGCTGAGGCGGGTTTTCTCGACAGCGGTCAAGACTTTGCCTGGCCTGCTCGGGAGCTGATGGAGCGAGGGCATGGGGCGGACCGGAGGGTCCGCATCAAAGGAGTAATGTCGATGTTATCAGGAGACAGAAAAAACCGGCCGGCAGCTTCGAGCGAGGCGGGCTATATCAGCCTGCTGCTTGTGGTGGGAGTTTCTCTCATCGCCACCGCCGTTCTGACAGCGACGGCGACCGTGGTTACCTCGACCCGGGATGTCCGCCGCCAGGGCCACCTGCTCACCGCGCGCCTCGCCGCGAGGTCGGGTATTTCCGAGCAGGTCGCTGATATTATCGCGGTGCGTGACATGGCCCCGGTTGAAGAGCCCTTCAGCGGGCTCGATGCCATCGATACAAACCCGCTCAGGGGACCCGGAGGCTTCACGACGACCGTGGACGGGAGGGAGCTCACCGACCACCAGGGAGGGGCCCTGGCGGAGTACGATGTCTTCGTCGACGCCTTGCCGGGCTCCTCGACCGCCAGGCGCCTCGCGATCACAGCCTACGCCTACGTTCCCGGTAAGGCTGCCTATGATTCGGGCGACCCCGATGCGGCCCGCGCCGATGCCCATGCCGTGGTAGAGGTTCGCTTCCGGGGCAGCGAGGTTTTTGATTATTCTTATTTCATCAATCACTGGGGCTGGTTCTTCGGCGATTCGATCATCTCCAACGGCAATGTTCGCTCCAATGGTCAGTTCGATTTCGGCCATCATCATTCCGAGGTGAATGGGAGTCCGAGATACGAGGCGGCGCATGGTTCGCAGCTGCTGGGATATATTGATGACAATGGCGACGGGGTGAAGGATGGCAGCGACGGCGGGGCCTATTCCTCGGTTTCGATATTGAACACCACCCATGTGGATGGAATAGCCGGCGAGTCAGGCAGCAGTCACGTGACCTCCAACGTGGTCAAGATGCCCAATCTCGAGCAGCTCGATTTTTACGAACAGAGGGCGATAGCCCGGAGCGCGAGTATCGGGGTGGAAGGCTCTTTCGAGGTCGAGGGGGTGGTTGGGGACGATCCCGCCGAGCCGCAGAACTTGTACCTCGTCGGAACCCCTGAGAACCCCATTCTTCTCAACGGCCCGGTGGTGGTGAGGGGCAGCGTGATCCTCTCAGGTTACGTCAGTGGCCAGGGCTCGATCTATTCCGGCGGCAATATCTACATCGCCGATGATGTGATCTACATGAACGGGCCCGAAAGTGTCCGCCCGTCCTCGAATGATCAGCAGAGCGTTGAGGACTGGCGTTCGGAATCTTCGGGGCGGGATTCGCTCGGCCTCTTTGCGAGGGAACATATCGTGGTGGGTGATTTCACCGACGACTGGTGGCAGGAAACTGTAGCTGCCTGGGTGGGCCATGACCTGAACAAGTCCGGTGAAGACGCGGGCATCGATGGAATCCAGCACACCCGCGAAGGTCCCGATGGCATCCTGGGTACGGCGGACGATGATTTTCTCGAGGACGTTGGCCTGGGGACGGTCAGCCACTACACCGAGGAGGATGCCGAGAGGAATCTGATTCCCGAGGGCAAGGTGCCCGGCGACGTCATTCCCGGCAGCGGCGAAGACATCGCCGGTGACGGGGATTACGACGGCACCACCCGGATGTCCGAGTTTGATCTTCCGCAGCCTCTCTCGCTGGAAAAATGGGCGGGGAAGAACCAGGAGGGCCGGGGACCGTCGTCCGATGAAGCGATTTCGGAGATGGCCCGGGACGAGCCGGCATTTTAAACAACCCTTACATGCGCGGCCGACTTTACCAAACAGGCCGGCAGGATCCAGATCAACGGTGCGGTCGTTTCCCGCAACGAGTCGATTATCTATGCGGCTGATGGACTCGAGCTGAATCACGATGAGCGCCTCACCGGAAGGGGAAGCCCCCAGAGCGGCTTCGACAGGCCGCTAGGCTGGGATCCTGTCAGGTTTATTCACTGGGAGTTTGATCGGCCTTT
>JAKUSY010000341.1:1805-4243 GCA_022451445.1 Planctomycetota bacterium | reverse complement strand
GGCCAGCGAAGAGCTGGAAATCCACGGAGATGTGAGTCGGGTCAAGTGGCTCGGGCGCGGCATGACCCGCGGCCGGCTCAAGATTGTCGGCAACGCAGGGATGCACCTTGGAGCCTTCATGAAGGGCGGGACCATCGACGTCTCCGGCAACGCCTCGGACTGGATTGGCGCGGAGATGTCCGGAGGGCTCATCCGGATCGGCGGCAACTCAGGCGGGCAGATCGGGGCTGCCTACCGGGGCAGCCTCATCGGGATGACGGACGGGACGATCGTGGTGGAAGGCTCGGCGGGCCTGGAGGTCGGGATGAGGATGAAGCGCGGGACCATCGTCGTCAAGGGCTCGGCAAAGGACTTCACCGGCCTCGAGATGAGGGGCGGCACCATCATCCTCGGTGGCGCCGAGCTTCGCACCGGAGCCTGGATGAACCGGGGTACGATCATCTCCCTGGCGCCGATCCCCCTGCTGCCGACTTTTGCCTACAACTGCAGCTACAATCCCACCTTCCTGCGCGTGTACGCCAGGCAACTCGCTGAGCTTGGAGTCTCGTTACCGTTTGAAGAGAGCGATGGTTCCTACGAGCTCTACAGCGGTGATGCCGCGGTCTCGCGCAAGGGCGAGCTCCTCATCTGGCAGCCGGTCGGGTAGGGCTCAGTCCGCGAGCATCCTGTCGAGCTCCGGCTCGATCGCCCGGGCCCAGATCTCGTGGCCTTTTTCGCTCGGGTGGGTCGTGTCGGGCATCATCTCTTTCGACAGGAAGCCCTTCTCGTCGAGGAACTTCGGCCCGATGTCGAGGAACTTTACGTTCTTGAGGTCTTTCAGCAGGCCGGGGAGATAGGAGTTCAGCTCGATGATCTGCTTGCGGTGGGGGTGATCGAGCTTTCGCCTGCGCGGGAAGACCCCGAGAACGAGGATCTTCATCTCGGGATAGAGTTCGCCGAGCTTGTGCGCGATCGCCTGTACGCCCCCGGCGGCATCTTTGGGCTTGTCGCTGCCCCAGCAGATGTTGTTCGTTCCGATCAGGACTACGGCGCCCCTCGGCGCCTTCTTCAGCTTGGGTAAATGGTTCAATCGCCACAACACGTGGTTCGTGCGATCGCCGCCGAATCCCAGGTTGATCGCTTTTCTCGGTTCGAAGGACTTCTTCCAGACCGCGGCCCCAACGCTGTCGAAATTGTTCGTGATCGAATCGCCGACCATCAGGAGATCGATATCGCCTTTGCTCATCTCGGCGATCTTCTGGGCGTGACGGGCGAACCACCACTCGACGATGCGAGGTTGGGGCGTGAGCGCGGGGTTCTTCTCGGCGGACTGCGCCTCGACTCTTTCGACTTGAAGGACGGTCGCCATCGCGGCAAAGACCGCCAGGGTCGTAAGGATGGGCCTCAACATGTTCAAGTTCCTCTTTTTCATGGAGTGAGAAAACAAGCGAATATCATGATACGCCCGTCTCCCGCTGATTTCACCGGTGCTTGTAGCTATCCGGATTCCCCTGACGCGATGACCCGCTGGCCTCCGGTTGTCCGGCTTTCAGAGGAGCTCCCGGATGGGATTGCGCACGTCCAGGAGATAGCGTGGCTGGCCGGCCGTATCGGTCAGCAGGGTATTTTTCACATCGATACCCAGGTGGTGGTAGGCGGTTGAGAGAATCTCGTGGATGTGCACCGGCCGCGTGGTGGGTACGGAAGCCCGCTGGTCGGTCGCTCCGATGATTCCACCCATCTGGAGGCCTCCGCCGATGATCAGCGCCGTCTGGACGGCAGGCCAGTGGTCGCGGCCGGCGTCCTTGTTGATTGTCGGGGTTCGGCCGAACTCACCCCAGACGATCACCAGCACATCGCGGTCGAGGCCGCGCTGGTAGAGGTCTTCGATCAACGCGCTGAGGGTCCAGTCCAGAGGCGGCAGGATCCTCCGCATGCCGGGATAATTGCTCTTGTGGGTGTCGAAGCCGAGATAGCCGCCCCAGTTGAGACCGACGTAGCGCACGCCTGCCTCCACCAGGCGCCTGGCCAGGAGGAAGCGCTCACTTTGCGCGCGGTACGGTCCGGCGCCCGCGCTGTACCGCTCCCGCACCTTCGGATCTTCCCTGCTGAGATCGAGCGCGATTCCCAGCTTGCCTGCGGCGAGCACCTCCACCGCCTGCCGGTTGAAGGCGTTCATCGCCTTCATCTCACCGGAGGTCTTCAGCCCTCGTTTGAGCTTGTCCAGGCTGCGGCTGAGGGAGACGCGGTCGCGCAGCCGCTCGGCCGGGATGTTGAGGCGAAAATCGCCGCGGTTCTGCTGCGGCAGGAAGGGCTTGTGCAGCGCGCCGACGTATCCATGCTGTACGATCTCCTGGGACCCGCCTGTCTTGTCCCAGACGAAGGGCGGCAGTCCGCCTTGCGGGCCCAGGAGCTATGAGATGACGGAGCCGACCGCGGGGGCGCCGCCGATCGATAGC
>JAKUSY010000341.1:0-1795 GCA_022451445.1 Planctomycetota bacterium | reverse complement strand
GGCGGCGTTCTTCATCCGCAGCCCCGGATACCCGAGCTGGGTAGTGTCGAAGTTGTGCGCGTCGACGTTACCGAAGACCGCCCGGATGCTGGTGTACTTGTCGGCGAGCCGGGCCAGGCGGGGGAGGAGTTCGCAGACGAAGGTGCCGGGGACTCGCGTTGGAATCGGACGGAACTCGCCTCGAACCTCGGGCGGGCCATCGGGTTTCATGTCGAAGGTGTCCATCTGAGGCGCGCCGCCCTCTAGCTGGATATTGATGACCGACTTGAAGGATGGGCTGGTCTCAGAGCTCCCACGCAGGAGGTTTGCCAGGGGGACGGCGCCGAGGCTGAGGGCTCCTATCCTGAGGAGGCTGCGCCGGCTGACACAGTCGGAGGAACCACGCCCCGGTTCGTCTTCGATGGTCATCATGGTAGTGATCATTAGGACCTCCGCCATTATCCTATCGTATGCCCGGCCGGCGGACAATGGTGGGCTAGTAGTCCGCCACCGACCCATCCGGGTTTTTTCCCGATGGCCACCTGTAGGCCTTCTGCGGGGCCGAGTCGAGCTTTCGGACCTTTTTCTCGTCGATCTCGACGCCCAGGCCCGGCCCCTGCGGCAGGGAGGCGTAGCCATCTTTGCTCACCTCCCAGTTTTTTTTCACGACCCCTGCCTGGTCGTGTCCCTTCCCGCCTTCATGAATGAGGAAGAGCGGGATGGAAGCCGTGACGTGGAGACTGGCGGTCAGGCCCAGCAATGTGCTGCTGGAATGGGGCACGAGGGGAACGAACCAGGCCTCGGCGAGCGTCGCGATTTTCTTCACCTGGCTGATGCCGCCGGTATGGCCGACATCCGGCTGGAGGATGTCGATGCAGCGCTCCTGGAGATACGGGATCATTCCCCAGATCGTGCGGTCGCGTTCTCCTGTGGCCAGCGGGATTCTCACCTGCTCCTTGATCCTTTTGAAGACCTCGATATTGCCGGGCACGGCGGGCTCCTCCAGGAAGAGGATGTCGTAGGGCTGGATCGCCGCGGCGAGTTGGATCACATGCGGCGGCGGAAAGGCGCAGTGTGCATCCACCATGATGGCCCCGTCGGGGCCGAGCCGTTTGCGAATGGCGGCGACGTGATCTACCATTCCCTTGATTTCCCGCGGGCTGGCGGCGAAGGGCCGTGGGCCGCCTGGGCCGATCTTGTAAGCCGTGGGGCTGGGATACATGCGGATCTTCTCACGCGTAGGACCTCCAAGGAGGCGGTAGACGGGTACGCCCCAGGCCTTCCCGGTGATGTCCCAGAGCGCCTCGTCGATTGCCGAGATCGCGTGAGTCATCAGTGGTCCTCCGCGGATGTCGCGATGCGCCCGGTAGAGTTTCTGCCACAGGTGTTCGATGCGCGTCGGGTTTTCTCCCTCCAGCAGGTTGAAGAGTGATAAAACGAGAGTCTTCGCGACGTTCGGCTCCGACTGGGTGATCTCGCCCCACCCGTGGATGTCCTTGTTGGTCTCGATCTTCACGTAGACCCTGCCGCCGAGGCGGTAGGCGCGCAGCGCGGTGATCCGGATGTCCGCGCCCCGGTCGGCGACCTGGGCGGCGGGGTTCTCGTCCTGTGCGACCGCTTCGCGCAACAGGAAGGCTCCCGCCGCAGCGGCTCCAGCGGTCTGCATCAGGTGACGGCGACTGACGTTTCTTTCCGATGGCAGGTTCTTCATGGCAGCCTCCTGGAATGCCTGGTTAAGCGAAGGTCTCCCCGGTGGTGTCGCCTCGATTTCGAACACCTCAACCGGCAGCCTGTGGACGAATAGTCTACCCCAAGG
>JAKUSY010000340.1 GCA_022451445.1 Planctomycetota bacterium | reverse complement strand
GATCCAGCCACTTTTTTGCCTAATCAAGGCCCATAATCGCTTCCTCAGGCGACTCTTCGAGGCCCAGGAGCGCTCCCCAGCGATCGATGAATGCAGCGCTTTCAGGGCGCTCCCAGAAGTCTTCAGCGAGCGTCCTGACCTTCTTGAAAGCCTCTACATTCAGCACGGGATTGCCGAAACCGCCAAAAGGCAAACCCGACTGACGGATCCCGAGATAATCTCCGGGCCCCCTCAGGCGAAGGTCTTCCTCCGCAAGTTTGAAACCGTCATCGGTGCCGGCGAAAATATCGAGACGCTTCAGGGCCTCCTCTCCGCTACCCTCGAGACTCACGAGACAATATCCGCCATGGCTTCCCCGCCCCACCCGTCCACGCAGCTGATGAAGCTGGGCCAGACCGAAACGCCCGGCATTCTCGACATAGAGGACCGTCGCGTTAGGCACGTCGATCCCTACCTCTATGACAGAGGTCGCGACCAGGATCTGTGTCCGCCCGGAGCGAAACAACTCCAGGGCCTCGTCCTTTTCCTCGCTGCTCAATCTCCCGTGTACCAGGCCGACCCGGTATTCGGGAAAGACCTCGGTGGCAAGGCGCTCCCGCCCCGCCACCGCCGCGGGCAGATCGAGCTTCTCCGACTCCTCAACCAGGGGATAAACAAAAAACGCCTGGCGACCGGCCCGCAGCTCCTTGCGGACGAAATCGAGTGAGTCGGCTTTTTTCGCCGGCTTGACCAGGTAGGTCTGCACCGGCTGGCGGCCCGGCGGACGCTCTTTGATGATCGACAGATCCAGGTCGTTGTAAATAGTCATACAGAGAGACCTGGGAATCGGAGTCGCCGTCATGACGAGGATGTGAGGCTCCTGTCCCTTTTTTCGCAGCCTGGATCGTTCATTCACTCCAAAGCGATGCTGTTCATCGATAATCGCCAGCCCGAGGTTTTTCATGATGACTGTTTCCTGCACCAGCGCGTGGGTTCCGACCACGATATGTATCTTTCCCCCGGCGAGCTCCTCGAGGAGCTCCCGGCGGCGCCGGCCGGTTACCGCCCCGGTCAACAGCGCGATCCTGACCGCCGGGTGCCCGGCGAGGTATTTCCTGATCGTCGTATAGTGCTGCTGAGCCAACACCTCGGTTGGCGCCATGATGGCCCCCTGGCGTCCGTTGCGGACGGCGATCAGCAGTGAGTAGAGCGCCACCGCCGTTTTGCCCGTACCCACGTCCCCCTGCAGGAGCCGGTACATCGGATGCCCCGATGCCATATCAGCGCTGATCTCCTCGACGGCCTTGTCCTGCTCGGCGGTGAACTTGAACGGAAAGATGGACCTGATCTTCTCATCGAGGGCTTCATCTGTCTTGAGCGGCTCTGTATCGGAATCCCGAAACTGCCGACCCCTCATGACAATCTTCGTGGCAAAGGCGAAGCGCTCCTCGAAGGCCAGCCTTGCCCGCGCGCTATCCCTGCAGACCTCCCAGTACTCGCGCGCGTCGAGATCCAGGCGGTCATCTCCCGAACCGCTCTCTGGTGAATCCGGAGGGAAGTGAATCCAGCGGTAGGCCTCCACCAGTCCGGGCCCGAGATCTCCATCGGAGAGAATCCCCCCCTCCCTGAGAGTTCCTTCATCGAGAAAAAAATCAAAGGGCGTCTCGTCCACAGAGGGAAACCCGTCCCCTTCTCTCCCTGCCTGGAAATCATCGAGGACCCCCGCCACCAGGCGCCTCAGGTGTCTCTGGGTAAGCCCTCTTTTCAGAGGATAGATCGGCACCACCCTGTTCAGATCGATGCTGTCCTCCGCACTCCCGCCATCACCGTCACTCGCCACGACCTCGAATTCCGGCGCGACGATCTGCAGCCGATTGGAATGCTCCGCGACCTTCCCGAAGACGCAGAGAGAATCACCCGGATGGAGGCTCTTCTCGAGATAGGGCTGGTTACACCAGACCAGGGCCAGCTCCCCGCTGTCGTCCCTGAGAGTGGCCGTGAGCATGTGGCGACGCGGCCCCAGGCGTCTGCCGCGGCAGCGCTCCAGCTGACCGGTGAGGACTACCTGCTCGCCGACAGAGCTGGAGTCGATCGTCTTCGCGTTCCTGCGATCCTGGGAACGCCTGGGGAAATGGCGCAGCAGGTCACCTGGACAGAAGATACCCAGGCGGTTCAAGGCCTCCGCACGCTGACGGTTGACTCCCGGTAGCGCCAGGAGTGGACTCTCTCCCGCGATATCTTCGTTATTCTGTGCTGGCATGAGTATCAGCCCAATCGATTCCACCCGGGCAAAACTACTCAGTCTTCGAGTCGGTCGATGATCGCGTACACGGGGGTACAGACCATCGGATCATTGGCTTCGAGCAGACCGGCGATCTTCCCTACAGCACATCTTACCGTCGTATGGTTGCGATTTCCGAAGTTCCTGCCGATCTCCGAAAAGGACATTCGCGTAAACCGGCGGACAAGGTAGATCGCCACCTGGCGGGCGAAGGCCACGGGGCGAAGCCGGCTGGAGGACGAAAACTCCATCACCGGCAAGTTGAAATAATCAGCGGCCACCTGCTTGATTTTATCCATGGACGGACCTGCCCGGGAACCGCCGATCCTGTCGGCCAGCACCCTTCGCGCCTCGGCGACGTCGAGGGGACGACCGAGAACCCGCGCATGGACATCCAGCTGCAGTACGGCTCCGAGCAATTCATGGACACCTCCGTGGATGCCGTGGACCAGCAGCTCGAGGATCTTCGAATCCAGCTCCCCCCTGGCCTCTCTATCGCCGCCCCCCCTCCTCGAGCCCAGCCTGATCCAGTGATGGCGGATGATCTTGCATTTCATCTTGTAGTCAGCCGGCTTGATTCGCGCCACCAGGCCACTGAGGAACCTGCCCCTGAGCGAGGGCGAAAGCTCATCCAGGTCCCGCGGCCCCCTGCTGGAGGTCACCACGACCTGGCGCCGGGCATTGACCAGGTGATCCATAGTGTACAGGAGCTCGATCTGGGTCTTCTTCTTCGTCGACAGGTCCTGGATATCGTCGATCAGCAGAAGGTCAAGGGACCGGTAGAGCCTGCGAAACTTGTCGATGGAGCCGTCCTGGATACTGGCGGCAAAGTGATTGAAGAAACGCTCTGAATTGATACACCGGGTCTTCAGGCCGGCTTCCGCCGCGGACTCGATGCCGCGAAGAAGATGGGTTTTTCCAACCCCTGATCCTCCCCAGATAAAGAGCGGATTGTAGAACACCCCGGGCGAGCAGGCCGCTTCCAGGGCGGCCCTGCAGGCCAGACGGTTGGACTCTCCCTGGACAAAGTTCTCCAGCTCGCAGCCTTCTCCCCGCCTCGCGCCGGTCTCCCTTGCGCTGCCCCGGCCGCCCCAGGCCGGCGCCCTGATCCGCCGCGCCGGACTGACCTCGACGGCCCCGCCGGATGAGAAGAGCCGCTTCTGCTCTTCCCTTTGTTTCCTGAACAGCACGGGATCGATTGCGATGTCAAGATCGAGCTCTCTGCCGGCCTGCCCCTCGAGTACCTCCTTGATGCCGTCAAGATAGCGCGACTCAATCCATTCCTGGAGGAACCGGTTGGCTACGCCAAGACGGACATGCCCCTCATCGGAGGGCAGGACCGTAATGTCCGCCAGCCACCGCTCGAAGCACTCCTGGCCGAAATGGGTCTGGAGCTCTCCCCGGGCGGAGGTCAAGCAGTCTGTAAAAAGATCACTTCTCATGAGGCTAGTCCACGTTTCCCTTCCGGCCACCCATTCGGACCAGAAAAGTTCCACCCGGCCTCAGAGCTCTCCGGCTCCCGCCGGAGTCTCCCCTGCGGCGTCCGCCCCGCAGCTCTTTCCCTCTGCATGCGGACGCCACGTCTTCACTGAGACCGTTACCGTTCTGACCAATTACGATGGTCGAAGTAGGGATTCCATCACCACGCCCACCTGAACGCGGTGAAAAAGGAAACCCGCCTCTTCACTTCTTTTTTCTCTTTCTCTCTATGCTCTCCAGGCACTTCCTCGTTTCAATTCACCACTTCCCGATGGGCGAAAACGCCGCCGAACCCTTCGACCGGGTACGCCAGGCCGCCAGGGTTCCGCTGTCCTGCTCAATTCCTCA
This sequence comes from Planctomycetota bacterium, assembly GCA_022451445.1. Classification (GTDB taxonomy): domain Bacteria; phylum Planctomycetota; class UBA8108; order UBA8108; family UBA8108; genus UBA8108. The sequence goes on along the minus strand of JAKUSY010000340.1, from coordinate 160 downwards.
ACCCGCCGATGCCGAAAACCAATCGGGGAAACAGCGGGCAGCTCTTCGCTCGCGAAATTCCGCGGGAACCGGACTCCACTCCGAAGCCGGCCTTGCCGCTGGCAATCTCTTCGCGCCGCGAGGAGCAGCTGACCTCCGTTTCGCCTGAGCTTTGTCAAGA
>JAKUSY010000034.1 GCA_022451445.1 Planctomycetota bacterium | reverse complement strand
TTCGCTCAATTCAGCCTTCGTTGACATATTCGCCGGGTCGGAGCCGACCTCTGTTTCGGTGAGCGCAAAGGCGGAGATCTCGCCGCCGGCGAGCCGCGGGTAGTATTTTTCTTTCTGTTCCTTGGTGCCGAAGAGCTTGAGCGGCTGGGGAAGCCCGATGCTCTGGTGCGCCGACAGCAGCGCCCCGGTGTTGCCGCAATGGCTCGCTACGAACATCATCGTGCGGCTGTAGTTCATCTGGGAGAGCCCGACGCCGCCGTATTCCTTCGGGATCTTGATGCCGAAGGCGCCAAGCTCGGCGAGCGCCTCGATCGCCTCATCGGGGATCTCACCTTCCTCGTCGATCTTGTCGGCGTCGATCTTGTCTTTGAGCACCTCGCGCATCCGGGCGATGTATTCATCCCCGGTCGCGCGGTCCTCTTCCGCCTGCAGCGGGTAGGGCATGATGAGGTCCTTGCGGAAATTACCGAGGAAGAGCTCTCCGACGAAGCTCGGATGCTGCCAGCTCTGCTCGCGGGCCGCCTCGGCGATCTCGAGCGCCTGGCGCTTGCCCTCCGACATCCCGGAGGTGTCTATCTGGAGCTCAGCTTCCTGTTCGCCGGAGAGGAGTTTTTCGTTCATCGACCGTATCCATCTGGGCTGAGGTTCACCTTGGGCTCCAGTTCGGACTCGAGCGGAAAAGAGGCAACCAGTGTCGCGGCTCTCCAGGCGGCCCGCCCGCTTCCCCCTACATTGTTAACAGGATTACTGGAACTTTGGGCCCGGATAATCTAACTTTTCAGGGTAAGCGGCCTGTCGCCTGGTGGAATTATAAGGTCGCGCGAGGAAAAAATCCCGTCGATGGGAGAATCCATGTTCCTGCGGAGCGTGAAGAGACGTCTGTTTGCAGGCCTTGGCGCCCTGGTGGCGCTGGCGCTGCTGGTGTGGCCCGGGCCGTCTTCGGGGTATATCGAGGTTCCAATGAGCCTCGGCTACATCATCCAGCAGTCGGTGAATATCGCCGTCCTGGAGGTCGAGGAGGTCGACAACCAGGCCAACATCATCTACTTCAACAAGGTCGAGGATCTCAAGGGGGTTCATCCCAGCGAGCGTGTCGTTCAGAACATCGCCCGGAAGGGGTTCCATCCCCGCGAATGGCAGACGATCATGGCCTGGGCCAAGCCCGGCAGGAAGGCTCTCTTTTTTCACAATGGCCGCGCCAGCGAGACCTGTATCGACAACTACTGGTACCAGTGCTACGGCTATGGCGAAAACTGGAGAATGTCTCACGCCGAGCCCTACCTGCTGAGAAGCTTCGCGGGACGGCCTGAGCGGCTCAGGAAGATCGTCGAGCTCGTCGATTCCGGGGAGGAGAGCATCGCCCCCTGCATGGTCGACTCGGACAAGGCAGAGCTCCAGCTGCGCACGGCACGCCTGCAGCGCCTGCGGGTCGGCTACGAGAGGCTGGACTACGATCCGGTGAGGGATTTTGTCGGCTGGGGTTCCGGAGAGCTCGAGGACCTGCCCTCCATAGCCGGCTTCACCCACATCGCGCCGCTTCCGCGCGTCGACCCGGGAGCGGTGGGGGTGTCTCTCGGTGATTACGATGCTGATGGAAAGATTGACATCTGTCTCTTCGGTGATCGCAAGACCCGCCTCCTGCGCAACGAGGGCCAGGCCTTCAGCGAGCTGGAGCTTCCCATCGATGTTCCCGGGCGCTCCGCCGCCTGGGCCGACTACGATGGAGACGGCCGCAAGGATCTCCTGATAGCCACCCCGGCGGGCCCCAGGCTCCTGGCGGGCACGGGTGAAGATGAAGGTTTCCGCGATGACAGTCTCTTCCTGCCGAAACAGCCGGCCTGGAACCTGACCTGCGCGATCTGGCTCGACGCGGACCAGGACGGCTGGCCCGACATCCTGCTCGCCAACGGCTTCTATGGCCTGCGGCTCCTGCTGAATCGGCCTGGACCGCCCGGGGTTCGCCGGCTCACGGATGGAGGCAAGGTCGAGGTGCCGCTCGAGCTGCTCGATGCCGCCGGGCCGCGCCTGGGCAAGGGAGATCACCTGGTGCAGGCCGACGTCAACTCCGATGGGCTGCAGGATGTCCTCTATTGCGCCGGGCGGGGCATCCTGCTCCTGGGACGCAAGGGGGGCTTCGAGGTGGATACCGAAAACGGTATCGATTTTCTTCCCGGGGGAGTCGGACCGGCCTTCGGGGACTTTGACTCCGATGGCGACCCGGACCTCTTTATTCCCGCGGGCAGCTTCGGCCGCCTGCTGGAGAATGACGGCCATGGCCGCTTCCACGATGTGACGACACGCCAGGTCGATGTGCTGCCGCAAGCGCGCGGTACGGCCACCTGCGCCAATTGGGCCGATTTCGACTGCGATGGCCGCCTCGACCTCCTGGTCTCCATGCGGGGCGGCTTCAACCGGGTTCTGCTGAACCGGGGTGGAGGGCGCCTGGAGGACCGGACCCTGGAGCTGGGCCTCGACAGGAGAATCTTCAACAGCCAGGCGATCGCCTCCGCGGACATTGACGGAGACGGAGATCTCGACCTGGTGCTGGCCAACGAGGGCCAGGAGCCCTGTGTGCTCTTTGCGGCCGCGAATCCGCTGGGGCCGCGTTTCCCCGTCGAGGTCGTCTTCGCTGCCGGCCAGCGAACGGTGGGGGCGAGCCTCGCCGTCTACAGCCTCAGCGAGGGCTCCCGGCCGGCGGAAGCCGGCGCTCTGTACCGCGGCGAGCTCGGTGGGACCCAGGGCCGCGGCTGCCAGGGCGTCGACAGGGCCCGCCTGGGGCTCGAGAACGGGCTCTATCGGCTCGAGGTCCGCTATAGCTCCGGCAGCGTAAAGAAGCAGGATTTCGAGGTCACCGGCTCCCAGCTTTTCCTGGAGGTGACGCCTTGAAGCGCCCGGCGCTCCTCGCTCTCACTCTCCTGCTGGCCTCCGTCTTCGCCTTCGCCCAGGACTGGCCGACCTACCAGGGAGATGCGCGGCGCTCCGGCTGTCCCGACGGGCGGCCTCTTCCAGGCAGGGTGAAGGTGCTGTGGACGCTTCCGGGTAACAGCCATTATCTCGCTGCGCCGGCGTATTCGGGCGGCCGCCTGGTGCTGCCGGCCCTGGGCGCCTTCAACGCGCCGGAGGTTGTAGCCATCGGCGTCGAGGATGGCCTGAAGGACAGGACCCTCTGGGGCAACGGTCCACCCACGCTTGGCCTCCCGGTCGCCGCCTCCCCGACCGTTCGCGATGGGCTGGTGGTGGTCGGCGAGGGCATGCACCAGAACGTGGCCGGCGCGCTGGGCGCCTTCAGCCTCTCCGATGGGCTGCCGATCTGGCGGCTCGAGATCGCCGGCGAGCTTCGACACGTCGAGGGCGCGGCGGCTCGCGGAGGTGCCGGCAGGATATATTTCGGCAGCGGCAGCGGCGGAGTGCTCTGCGTCGATTCCGGGAGGATCAGGATGGGCGACCGCGTCCTCACCTCGGCGGCTGCCGAGGGCGAGGCCCGCCAGGTCTTCGCGAAGCTCAGGGCCGAGTACGAAAAAATCAAGGCCACGGACGAATTCGCCGTTGAGCCCGGCCCCGGTGATGTGCTGAAGCGAACGGGAGGAACACCCGAGGTGGTGTGGCGCGTGGGGGAGGACAAGCTGCACGTGGACTCCTCGGTCGTCCTGGCGGAGCGTGACCTGGGAGATGGGGTGAAGCAGTCCTGTGTGGTGGCGGGCTCGGCGTACCTCGATGAGGAAGCCACCGGCGAGCGCATCCTGGTCTGTCTCGCGGCAGCTGATGGAGAGGTGGCCTGGAAGGTACCCCTGCGCTGGAATCCCTGGGGTCCGCCAAGCATCGCGGTTTCCGGGGGGAAAACGCGGGTCCTGGTGGGCTGCAGCTCGATCCGCTTCGATCCGGAGACTCTCGAGGGGGCCCGCGGAGAGGTCGTCGCGGTCGAGCTCGATACCGGGCGCCTGGCCTGGCGCCGCGAGGTGCCCGGCGGCGTTCTCTCCCCGGTCGCCATCGATTCCACCGGGACCTTTGGAGTCTTCACGGCTACCGATGGGGTGGTGAGGGGAGTCGATGTGTCCACGGGCCGATTGATCTGGAGCAGCACGCCGGCGGGGCCTCTCTTTGCCGGGGTCGCGATCGCGGGCATGACGGTATGCAGCGTCGATCTTGACGGCAGGGTCCGGGCTCTCTCTCTGCAGAGCGGCAAAACACTCTGGAGCCTCGACATCGCCAGGCATCCCTCGGTGGCGTTGCCCGGCAGGGTCTTCGCCTCGCCGGTTTGCGTCGCCGGGAGGCTCTACGTGGCGACCCACAACCTGGAGGGGCCGCAAACCGGCGCGCCCACGGCGATTATCTGTCTCGGGGCCAGCGCCGGGGCCGGCGGTGGACGCCGGGGCATCCTGGTGGACAGGAAGAGAGCCCGGGTCATCGTCGATGTCGAGATAGCTCCCCGCAAGCTGCCGCATCTCAAGCAGATCTATCCGATCGAGGTGATGGTGGCGGGCGCCGAGGGGAAGAAAGCCCATGAGACCGTGCTCATCAGCGAGGTGAGTCCCCTGCAGGTCCACCGCGCCCTCGAGGAGCTGGGCCTGGAGGCCGGGCGGCCGGGCATCGCCGACAAGAGGCCCCCTTCGGGTCCCGAGGTGCGACTCTGGCTCGAGTATCCCGGCCGCTTCGGCCTGAGCAAGAAGGTGGATCTCGCCAGCGCGGTCGTCGATCGCCGCACAGGCCTGGCCCTCGATGGCGGCGCCTCGACCGCGGGGCGGAGGGTGCGCTGGCTGTTCACCGGCTCGGCCCTGGTCAAGGCCGACCCCCGGAGCGAGGAGGAAATCTATGGCGCCGAGTTCAGCGGCACGATGGTGACGATTTTCCCGGTGACGGACGAGACGGTTTTCCAGTCGACCCTTGGAATGGATGCTGAGGCCCTCTTCAACCTCGAGGTCGCCGGCATCCTGCCGGCCATCGGCAGCAAGGTCCGGCTCCTGATCGAGCCGGTCCGGCTCCCGGGCGGCGGCGCGGAGGACGGAAGATGACCAGGAACCCGCAGGCTCTTTCGCGCTGGTTGCATTGGGTGTCATGGCTGTCGCTGCTCGTCCCTTTGCCTGTGTGGGCCGCCGAGAAGACAATCCCGGTCCTGTTGTCGAGGGCTGTCGAGTCGGCGAGGCAGGGAGACCCGGCGGCGTCGCGAAAACATCTCAAGACGTTTCTCAATACCAGGCCGGCCCCGGGGGTGGAGCGCAGGGTGAGGCTGGCGGACCTGGCGCTCGTTCTGCAGACGCCCGGCGCCGACATTGACCAGGCGCTTCGGATCTGCCGCTCCATCGAGGAGGAGGATGCGAGCCTCGGGAGGTCTTTCGAGTTTCTTTATTGCCGGGGGCTGATCTACCAGCGCCTGGCTGCGCGGGAGCTCGCCGAGCGTTCCTCCGGCGAGTCCGACCTGCGGCAGCTGGTGAAGCCCGGCGCCACCTGGCGGTACTTCAAGGGCACGGCCGCGCCGCCGCGGGGCTGGAGAGAGCCCGTTTTCGACGCCTCGGGATGGCTCGAGGGCAAGGCCGGTTTCGGCTACGGGGATGAGGATGATGCGACCGAGCTGACGGACATGCAGGGCAAGTACCCCTCGGTCTTTCTGCGGCGCGGCTTTTTTCTTCCGACGAAGATTGTCGAGAAGGTGGAGGCGCTCCGGCTGAGGGTGAGATTCGACGATGGCTTCATCGCCTTTCTCAACGGGTCTGAGCTTACCCGGGTGAACCTCCCGGGACGCAGGGGGGAGGAGGTTGCCCATGACCTGACCGCCAGCGGGCAGAACGAGGCTGACAAATGGGAAGACTATATCGTCGGGGCCGAGGCCCTGAGAGGAGGTCTGAACACGCTCACCCTCCAGGCCCACAACTACACCCTGCCCTCGAGTGATTTTTCGATAGAGGCCTCGCTCTCGGCGGCGGCCAGGCGGGAGGGCCTCGCCCTGGAGGCGAATCGCCTGCTGGCCAGCGCCCGGCGCGATCTTTCCGTCGCTGCCGGACTGGCGGGACCGGGACCCCTCCGGGCCCGGCTCAACGCCGAGCTTGCCGTGGTCAGGATGCTCGGCGGCGAATTTGAGGAGGCCGCCCGGGACCTCCTGGTCCTCGAGCGCGGAGCCGGGAACGCCCTGAAAGGGCGTCTTGTTTACCTGCGTTCCTGGATCGCCCTGAGAGAGGGCCGCCCGCTCGAGGCCGGCCGTCTGCTCGCGCGGTTCGCGCCGTTCAGCCTGGAGCGTTCCGGGCCCGGGATGCTCTACCTGATGGGCAGGATCCATCATTGCCTTGGGGAGAGGAGAGAGGCCGAGGCCTTCTACCGGCTTGTCGCCAATGGGGCGGCCGGGGAGGGAGCGGAGCATGCCGAGGCGGCGAAGCTGGCCCTTGGTGCCGTTCTCATCGAGCTCGGGGAAGAGGGCGAGGCCGCGAAGCTGCTGAAGGCCCCGGCCGGAAACGGCTCCCCGACCGCGCGGGAGCTCTTCGCCCGCCTCCTGCGCGGAGCGGCCCTGCTCGAGGATGGAAAGCTGGTCCTGGCCCGCAACGAGTTCGTGATCGTATCGCGCGCCGCGCTGGACAAGGAGTTGCGTTCGAGAGCGTTGTTCTGGACCGGCCGCGCGAATGTCCTGAGATGGGAGAAGGGTGATTCCTGGATGCGCAAACGATTGTCCGAGGCCGCCATCGACTCTCTCGACCGGGGCCTGTTCCTGGGGCCGGGGGGCGCCCTGGAACGTCGCCTGGCTTTCGAGCTGGGCGAGGCGCTCCTGAAATTCGGCCGTCCCGCCGAGGCGGAGGCCATCTGGCGGAAGCTGGAGGGCAAGGGCGGGGAGGATGGAATCGCCGCGGCCTGGGGCCTGCTGGTGTCGCTGCAGGGCCGGGGGGACCACTCCCGCGCGGCTGCTCTTGCCCGCGACATCCTGAAGCTTTATCCCTCCAGCGTCTATAGGGGAGCTCTCCTTCAGCGCCTTGGAGATTCCCTGCTTGTCGATGGGCTCTCGTTGGAGGACGCTGAGCTTCGTCGTGAGCGTTTCGCCGCGGCCGGGGAAGCCTATGAAAAGGCGCTCGGGAGCGCCGGGCTTTCAGCGAGGCTGACGGTTCGGTTCCGCAGGGGGGTTGCCCTGCTCCTGCTCGGGAACTTCCAGGAGGCCCGTGGGATTCTGCAGAAGGTGGCAAAGGCCGCGGCGCAGACCACTGACTCACAGGTTCGTTTGCGAACGTGCTTTGCGGCGGGGCTGCTCGGCCGGCTCTATCTTCTTGAAGGCGAACAGGCCCGGGGTGATGCCTTTTCCGCGGCGCTGGCGGTGGAAAACTTCGCAAAGGCTGAAAAATACCTGGAAGAATTCCGGTTGAATACAGAGGCTCCATCTGAGCTGCGCGCAAGGGCGGAGTTCGCGCAGGGCCTCAGCCTCAGGCTTCACGCCGGGCTCCTCGCGGATCCGGCTGAACAGAAGAAGGTCCTCGCGGAAGCCAGGGGGCTGCTCGCCATCACCGCCCGCCGGATGGAATATAAGCGTTTCGCGGTGCGCGCGGGCCTCGAGCTCGCCAGGGTGGAGGCGCTGCGCGGCAGGGGGGCGCAGGCGGCCAGCCGGCTGGAGGCCTTCGCGAGCCGGTCCCCATGGAAGGAATCCGAGGCGGCTGGCGAGGCGCTCCTGGAGCTGGCCCGCCAGCAGGCCGCCCTCGGAAAGATCCCGGAGGCGCTCGAGACGATGAAGATCGCCGGGAAGCGCGCTCGCCCGGACCCGGACCTGTTCTTCAGGGTCCTGCTGGAGGAGGCGCTCCTGAGGGTGCGGCAGGGAGAGCTCGGCGCGGCCACGCTGGCTCTGGCGGCGCTCTACCATGGCCCCTACGGAACACGGCTGCGTGCGCGGGCGGCCCTGGAGTTGTTGCGACTGGAGTCCTCGGAAAAGGCGGGGGACCGCGCCCGGAAGCTCGGGCGGGAGGTCGGCGCGATGCTCAGCGCCCCCGGAAGCCGGCTCGACGCCGAGCTGCGCGCCGACCTGCTTCTCGAGCTTGTCCGCCTGGATGCCGCGTCGGGGGTATCCGGCGCAGCTGCCGGGTCCAGGCTCGAGCGGGCCGCTCCCTCCCCGACGGCACCCACCCCCCTCATGGCCAAGCTCCGCTCGATGCTTCCCAATGATGATCGCCGAGTGGTGATGTCCCTGCTTTACGAGGCGGGGATGCGGCTGGAGTCGGGTCGCGCGGAAGAGGCCCGGGCTCTCACCGGGGATGCCTATTCCTACAGCCGTGACAAGGTCCTGGAGAATGAAGCTCTCCTGGCCCATGGAGTCTGCCTGCTTGCCTGTGAGAAGACACCGGAGGCGTTGCGGGTTTTCGAGGGGCTGAATGGCTTGCAGGCGATCGCGGGGAACAGGTCCCTGCGCCACCGTGTGGCCCTGTGCCTCGGTGTCGCCCATACCCGGATAGGCGATCCGGTGAAGGCGAAACAGAGCTTTCAGCGGGCAAGGGGGGGCGGCAGAGCCGAAGGAGATGCCTTTAAAAGCACCCTTACCACCCTGCAGGCCCTGGCGGAAGAACCCGATGACAGCGCTCCGGACGCCACCGTCCTGCTGGCGAGGCTGCTTCTTTTCCGGCCGCTGCATCCCGCCGATCCGGCCCAGCGCTGGCCGGTCGGGGATCGAAGAGCGGAGTCCATGGGGGGTTTTCTCGAGGAGGTGAGGATTCTCGGCCTCGCGCCGCTGCCCTACGATGCTGTGGTGAGCAGGGAGCCGGCGGATTCGCGGATGTGGTCGAAGCTGACCCCGCTGCCCCTGGTCCCGGCCCCGGGCGCCGTCCCGGGAGCCATCCTGGGCCAGGTCGTACGCCGGGCGCTCACCGGAGACCGGGCCTCTGAAGAGGGGGAGCCCTGATGGGGGCCAGCCTGCGTATCGCGATACTGGCTGTCGGCCTGGTGCTCGTTGGCGCCACGTCGCTCGACGCGATGATCGTGCGTAAATACCCGATGAAGGAGGTCCTCAAGCAGTCCCAGTACGTTTTCGAGGCCAGGGTCAAGGCCGTCGATGCGCGGAAAAAACGGTTTGTCGTCGAGCTCGTACGCGAGCTCAAGGGGACCTCTCCCTTCTCCAGGCTGAATCTCAACCTCCAGGTGAGCTCGAAGAAGGAGCATCCGGAGCTTCTTCTCAAGCGCGTGCGGGATGGGCTCCCGGTGGTCATCTTCGGTACCAGGGTGAGAGGCGATTTTTTCTTTCTCGGCTATACCAACGGGACCTGGTTCTCGATGGGCTCCAAGAGCCTGCCCTCGAAGGAGCCCGGCGGGCGCGCCGCCGCTGTCTGTGCGTTCAGGTGCTGCGAGATCTACCTGCGCCGCACCTACCGGGGCAAGACCTCCGAGCTGCTCGGCCTGCTGCCCGATGTGCTGGCGGGGAAGAAGCCCGCCCCGGCCTACGATCCGAAGGTCAAGCCGGGGGTGGGGGCGGAGCTCAAGCCCGCGGGCGCGGGCTCCTGAGCGGGGCGCCTCAACCGCCGCCGGGCATCTCGACACCCAGCGTGCCGGCCAGCTCGATGAGCTGGCCCCAGGTTCCATCGTCGATGTCGATGCCCTGCTTGCGCCGCCGGGCCGCGGTGCGTTGCTCGGGCTCGCCGGGCAGGAGGATGTCATCGACGCCCTCCTTGAGTGGAGAGCTCTTCAGGTACTCGGTGAAACGATCGACCTGGTCGAGGAACTCCTCCCGCTCGCAGAAACAGCTGGGATCGGTGAGCTGGATGAAGAGGCCGTTGCCGACCTTCTCGGTCATCGTGCCGCAGCCTGCCCCGGAGAGCGCTCCGCCGAGCAGGTCGACGACAATAGAGAGGCCGTAGCCCTTGTGTCCCTCCCTGCCTCCCAGCGGCAGCAGGGTGCCGCCCTCGTAGAGATCGGCGGGATTCGTCGTTGGCCGGCCATCGCTGTCGAGGACCCAGCCCTCGGGGATCTTCCGTCCCGCGTTCCGGCTGACCCGGACCTTGCCCTCAGCCACGACGCTGGTGGTTATGTCCACCAGGAGAGGCTCTGCCCTCGTGGGGATGGCGATGGCGATGGGGTTGGTCGCCAGGCGCGGCTCGGTGCCGCCCCAGGGGGCCACCCGGCAGACGCCATGGCCATTGCAGTGGACCTGGGCGATAAAGCCGCGCTCGGCAGCCGCCAGTGGATAGACTCCGACCCGCCCGACGTGGTAGCAATTGCGCAGGCTCAGCGCGGCGATCCCGTTTTCTTCCGCCTTCGAGATGCCCAATTCGATGGCCTGCATGGCCGTGACCTGGCCCCAGGTGTAGTGGCCGTCGAGGAGGGCGGTGGTGGGCGTCTCCCGGATGATCTCGACCCGGGCCCCCGGCTTCACCTTTCCCTCGAGGACGTGCGCGTGGTATTGGGGAAGCCGGATGAGCCCGTGCGAGTCGTGCCCGGCAAGCTGGGCCTCGACCAGGTGCCTGCCGACGATGAGTGCATCCTCGCCTGGGCTTCCCATCGCCTCGATGAGCGCGGCGGAGAGCTCCAGCAGGACTTCGGCGGGATGGTTGTTCATGGCGGCCACATTAACCCAGGCCCACGTGCCGTGCCAGCGCCGTGGCGGGTTTCAGAGGAAGACTTGGAACGCGGCGGTCTGGCCGTTAGGCTGTGCCTTTTGTTGAAGGGAAGCGTTCGAGTCCATGGCGGCATTGATCCAGTTCAGCGAGGCGTGCAAGGCCTACGGCAAGCAGCCGATCCTCGACGGGGTGAGCGTTCAGCTCTCGACCTCCCACAAGGCGGGTCTCATCGGCTGCAATGGCTCGGGAAAGAGCACCCTCTGCAAGCTCATTCTCGGCGACGAGGAGCTCGATGCCGGCAAGCTGAAGAGAAGCTCCGCGCTGCGGCTGGGCTATCTGCACCAGGAGGACTCTTTCGGGGCAGGTGAAAAAGTCCTCGAATTCCTCGAGCGTGACAGTGGCAGGGAGAGCTGGCGGTGCGGGAAGATCGCCGGACGTTTCCAGCTCAAGAACGAGCTTCTCGAGGAGAAGATCAGCGATCTTCCCGGCGGCTACCAGACCCGGGTGAAGCTGGCCGCCATGCTCCTGGAGGAGCCGAATTTCCTGGTGCTCGATGAGCCGACAAATTACCTTGATCTCAAGACCCTGATCCTGCTCGAGGCTTTCCTCGCGGATTTCAGCGGCGGCTTTCTCATCGTTTCCCATGACCGCGAGTTCCTGAAGAAGACCTGCCGGTCGACGATCGAGATCGAGCGCGGCGACCTCACCGTCTTTCCCGGCGGTATCGAGGACTTTCTCGCATTCAAGGCGGAGCGGCAGGTCGAGAAGGAGCGCCAGAACCGGAACGTCGATGCCAGGCGAAAGCAGATGCAGGATTTTATCGCCCGCAATAAGGTGCGGGCCTCGACGGCCTCGAGGGCTCAGTCGAAGATGAAGCAGCTCGACAAGCTCCAGAAGATTGAGATCGAGCATCCGATGCGAACCGCGAGCATCAGGATACCCGCTGTAGAGGCCCGCAAGGGACTAGCCCTGCGTTGTGACGATCTCGCCATCGGCTACGGGGCCCTCGAGGTGGCCTCCTCGATTCGTTTCGACATCGATCGCGGCGAGAAGGTCGCTGTGCTTGGCGACAACGGCGAGGGTAAGACCACATTCCTGCGTACCATCGCCGCTGACCTGGACTCGCTCGGTGGAGCGTACTCCTGGGGCCACGGTCTCGAGGTCTCCTATTACGCCCAGCATGTCTACGGCGCCCTTGACCCGGGGCTCGACATCTACACCCATCTCGATCGGGCCGCGGCCGCGGGAGTGGAGCGCCAGGAGATCCTCACGGTGGCGGGGAGCTTTCTCTTCAGCGGGGAAGACGTTGACAAGAAGATCGGGATCCTCAGCGGGGGCGAGCGGGCCCGGGTCTGCCTCGCCGGCATGCTGTTGAGCCGCCGCCCGGTCCTGCTGCTGGATGAACCGACCAACCACCTGGACTTTGAGACGGTCGAGGCGCTGGCCTGGGCCCTCAGCGAATACGCGGGCACCGTTTTCTTCGTCAGCCACGATCGCACCTTCGTCAGTCTCGTCGCCACGAACATTGTCGATGTGGGCGGCGGCCGGGTGGTTCTTTACCCCGACGGCTACGAGTCTTACGTCTACAGGATGGAGCGAGAGGCGGCTGGGCGGGAGGAGGCGGAGCGGGCCCGGCGGAAGAAATCCGGGCCGCGCCGGAAGACCGGCGGAAGCGCCATGGGCTACCAGCGGCGCAAGGAGCTGCGTTCCACCTTCAATCGCCTCGAGTCGAGGTGCCGCAGGATCGAGGGCAGGATGAAGGAGTTCGAGGCGGAGCTCGGGGAGATCCATCGCCAATACGAGGAAAACCCTCTCGAGTATTCTCCCGGGCTGCAGGCCAGGGAGAAGGAGCTCCAGGTGGAGCTGGCCGAGCTCGAGCTCCAGTGGCTCGATTTCCAGGCGGAGATGGAGAAGCTTCGCGCTGAGCTGGGCTAGCTTCGGCGCCGACCTCTCCCTCCACGGCGCCCAGGCGGAGGTCGCGTCCGGGGTAGAGGCAGGCGAGGCGTTCATCAGCGGGCAAGCTAGAGCTTGCCGCGCGGTTTCGCCTTGATTCCTTCCAGGAGGCGGTCGCGGGCCTGCTCCAGGGTCTCCAGCTTCTTGGCGAAGGCGAAGCGCACCTCGCGCTCGCCCAGCCCCGGGGTGTGGTAGAAGTGGGAGCCGCCGACGACGGCCACCCCGACCTCCCTGGCGAGCCAGAGGGCGAAGTCATTGGACTCGCCGGGATGGTTCCATTCCTCGTAGCCCGCCATGATGTAGTAGGCCCCCTCGGGGGTTCCCGCCGGCGTGAAGCCGGCTGCCGGGAGGATCTCCATCATCAGGTCGCGCCTGGCGTGATAGTCGTCCAGCTGCCGGGCGTAGAACTCTTCGCCCAGGGAGTAGGCGGCGGCGCCCGCCGCCTGCAGGGGGGTCGGGGCGCAGATGGTGGTGAAGTCGTGCACCGTCCGGGCTCCGGTCGCCCAGGGCTCGCGGGCGACGAAGAAGCCCAGGCGCCAGCCGGTGATGGCGAAGGTCTTTGAGAGGCCGCCCACGGTGATGGTGCGCTTGTCCATTTCCGGCAACGTAGCCAGCGGGATATGTTCCCGGCCATCGTAGAGAATCCGGTCATAGATCTCGTCGGTGACGGCTACGAGGTCATGCTCGATGCAGATCCGGGCGACGCCCTCCAGCTCTTCGCGCCCCAGGACGCGCCCGCTGGGATTGTGCGGCGTGTTGAGGATAACCGCCTTGCTGCTCGCGGTAACGGCCGCCTCGAGGCGCTCGACATCGAGGGCGTAGTGCGGAGGGAGCAGCGGCACGTAGATCGGCCTGGCTCCCGCGAAGCGTACCGCGGCACTGT
>JAKUSY010000339.1 GCA_022451445.1 Planctomycetota bacterium | reverse complement strand
GGTTCCCAGGATGCTGGCATTGCCGGCCTGCAGCTCGTGGCCGCGCTCCAGGTACTTGAGCGCCCTGTCGTATTCTTTCCTGAGCGCGAAGATCTTGCCGAGATTATCGAGGGCCTCTACGCTGCCGGGATGGAGCTCCAGGACCTTCTCGTAGCAACTCCTGGCCCGGTCATAATCCCGCCGGTCATAGGCGAGATTGCCCAGCGAGCTCCACACGTCCGAGCGCGAAGACGCCATCCCTGCCGCGGCCTCGAAGAGGCGCTCGGCAAGACTCCTGTGGCCGGCTTCCCTCAAGCCGATGGCAAAGTGCGAGACGATAAGCCCGGCGCCGAAGGCCCTGGAGATCTCGCCCACGGCGCGCTCAAGCTCCGCCTTTCGCCCAAGCATCTCCAGCGCGATGAGCACCGCCCTCCAGGCGACGAAATCGTGGGGATCGAGGAGGGTGGCCTTGCGCAGCTCCGCGAGGCTCTCCTCGAGACGACCCTCGGCCAGGAGACTTGTCCCCCGGTTGCGAAGAATCACGGAATTGGGCGGTTTTGCCGCGGGCCGGGACCTCTTGCCGGCAGGCTGGCCGGACCCCGCCACCGGGGCCTCTCCCTCCACAACCCGCAATTCTCCCTCGGCCGGCAATTCGGTAAGCAGCTCCATGCGGCCAAGCGGCCAGCGGATCTCGAGCCTCTCGGGTCGCTCGACGCCGGGGAGGGCGAAGACTGTTCGCCGATCGCTTTGCGAGAGGTAGCTCAGCGAAGACTTGACGGTCATCCTTCTCGCCCGGCTCACGCCCCCTGCGCTCGAGTACAGGGTCACCTCGGCTCCGATGCCATCCCTATTACTCTCAGTTCCTCGCAGGCTGATTCTCAGGAACCTGCCCTGCCCGGTGGAGTCATTGCGCAGGAGCATCACCCCGCCCTGGTTCTCCGTGACGAGAAGATCCTGGTCCCCGTCGTCGTCGAAATCAGCATGCGCCAGCGCGCGGCCGATGATCCTGCGGTCCAGGACGCCGGGAAGATCCCCACCTCCCTTCAACTCCTGGAAGGTCCCGCCGGAGAGCCCCTGGAATACCTGCAGGGGCTGGCGATAGCGGGCGCCGGAGATGCTCTCGACATCAAAGACATGTCCGTTCGCGGTAACGATGTCCTGCTCGCCGTCGAGGTCAAAATCACAGAAGGCCAATCCGAAGGTCACCCTCGGCATGCTCTCCCGGCCGACGCCAAGCCCGATGCTCCGCTCGATGAAATAATCCCGGTCCTCCTGCACGTGAACGGTCGTCGGCTCATCAGAAAAATTGCCGATCCCCACGACCAGTCTTCCCACGCCCCGCTCCCCGGCCGGGCCGCCGGTAAAGGTCCAGGCGGTATCGATTCCCATCCCCGCCAGCGAAGCTCCTGCTCCATCCGTCGCGAAACCGGAGTCCACTCCGCGGTCACTGAAGGTTCCATCCTGCCCGTTCAGGAGCAGGAAATTCGGCACCGAGTCGTTGGCAACGAGGAGATCCGGCCAGCCGTCACGATTGCAGTCCTCGACCGCGACCCCCAGGACCTTACCCAGCAGCCTGTCGAGCCCCGCCCGCTTCGTCACCTCGGTGAAGCCACCGCTCCCATCTCCCCTGAAGAGCTGGGGAGATGTCGCCTTGAACATCGCCACAGGGCAGTATTTCTTCGAGGCTGTCCCAAAATCGCATTCGAGTCCGGATTCGTATTCCGGCTTCCAGTCGACGTAATTGCCGACGAAAAGATCGAGCTTCCCATCCCGGTCGAAGTCAAAGAACGCCGCGGCGCAGACCCAGCCGCGCAGAGCCGCCAGGCCGCTCGATTCGCTCGCCTCGGTGTAGCGTCCGCCTCCGTCATTGAGCAGAAACACCGACTCGTGCAGACCGTAGATGAGAATATCCTGGTCTCCATCGTTGTCGACATCCGCCGCGCTGAAGCCCATGGCGTAAAATCCGCGGCTGAGACCCAGGCGCCCGCTCACGTCCTCAAACCCCCCATCTCCGCTGTTTCTATAGAGAGTCGGCCGAAGTGAGTCATCCGTCGGAGCCCCCAGGAGATTGCCGTTGATGAGCAGGAGGTCGAGCCGGCCGTCTCCATCATGGTCCAGCCAGCCGGCGCCCGGACCAAAGGTCTCAGGATTGAACATCCTCCCCCTGGCGCCGGATTCGTGCTGGAACGCGAGACCCGCGGCACTGGTGATATCGGTAAACCGGATCTCTCCGGAGCCTGCATCGCGCGGCCCGTTCATCCACCGATTCAGAAAGTTCACGGCGACCACGGCCGCAAGAATCGCCACCGCTGTTGTAAGGATTACAGGCCTGGCTTTCATCAGGAGGAAGGATATCACGAATCTCCCGTCGCCTGCTTTAATCCATCCCGGACGCCCACCCCGCGCCCAGTCCGAGCCTCGGCTTACCTCTTTTCTTTCAGCCCGTGAAATGGCACCCTCTCCATGCGGAGAAAAAACCGACCCCCTGAGAGGACACCCCGTGACACGAGCGCTCATTCATGGCCGCGGCAGCCTGCCTGGCGCCCTGGTTACAGATCCGGGCCGACAACTGGCCCGCCTGGCGCGGCCCGACAGGGCAGGGGATCTGCGAAGAGACCGAGCTGCCGCTCGAATGGAGCGCCTCGAAAAACGTCAGGTGGAAGCTCCCGCTTCCCGCTCCAGGCAACTCCACGCCCATCGCCTGGGGAAAACGGATCTTCCTGACCCAGGCCACCAATAGTGGAGCCGGGCGCTGGACCTGGTGCGTCAACCGCGACGATGGCAAGATCGCCTGGAAGAAAAAAGTCGCCTACGCCGGCAGCGAGCCGACCCATGCGACGAACCCCTATTGCTCCGCCTCTCCCGTTACCGATGGAGAGCGCGTGATCGTTTCTCACGGATCGGCGGGCCTGTTCTGTTACGACCTCTCGGGCAAGGAGCTCTGGCGCCGGGATCTCGGCGAGTTCCGCCACATCTGGGGCAACGCCAACTCGCCGGTAATCTACGGCGACTCCTGCATCATCAACTGCGGCCCCGGGGTCCGCACCCACCTCCTCTGCCTTGACAAGAAAACCGGCAAGGAGACCTGGAAGATCCCCATCCCGGGAGGGCACGAGGGAACCGGGGGCAGAGAGAGCTGGACCGGCTCCTGGAGCACCCCGCTCGTCCTCGGCAAGAAGCTGCTGGTCAGCTATCCGGGCCGCCTCATCGCCTTCGAGGCCACGAGCGGCAAGGAGCTCTGGAGCTGCTCCGGACTCGGCAAGCTCGTCTATACCTCACCGCTGGCCCGCGAGGGCATCGCCGTCTCGATGTCCGGCTTCATGGGACCGCCGCTGGCCGTTCGCCTCGGCGGCAAAGGGGAGGTGACCGAGAGCCGCCGCCTCTGGCGCCAGGAACGATCCCAGCAGAGGATCGGATCCGGGGTCATCCACCAGGGGCACATCTACATCCACAACGATCCCGGAGTGCTCGAATGCATCAAGCTGAAGACCGGCGAGACCGTTTGGAAAAACAGGCTCGCGGGAAAATCCTGGAGCTCCGTGGTGCTCTCCGGGGACCGCCTCTACACGGCCGATGATGGGGGCAGCTGTTTCGTGGTACAGGCATCCCCCAGCTTCAAGGTGCTGGCGAGAAACGAGCTCGGCGAGCGAATCCGGGCCTCGATCGCCGTCTCCGATGGCGCCCTCTTTATCAGGTCCTACAAGCACCTGTGGTGCATCTCAAAGCCCTGAAACCCGTCCCGCAAGAAAACTGAGAAATTCCATGACCCGGCGCATCTTCATCTACGAGGACACCTGCGGCGGCGGCTGTGAAGATCGCCTGCCCGCACTGCTGCGCCGTGAGGGAATGGCGATGCTCAGGGCGCTTGCCGGGGATTTCGCCTCGCTCGAAAACGTGGAGGTCGTCACTACCCTCGATGAACGAATCGATCCCGGCGGCCTGCCGCTCGAACCTCTGGCAATCGGATCCCCGGCGGAACTCGCCTCAACATTTGACGTCCTTGCGGCGGAGTGCGACCTCAGCCTCATCGTGGCGCCCGAGCTCGGCGGAAGACTCGCCGGGCTTTCCAGGCGGGTTGTCACCCTCGGCGGGAAACTGCACGGCGGGGATCTCGAGTTGATCGAGACCGCCTCCGACAAGCTCCGCCTCTACAGGCACCTGGATGCGGCAGGAATCCCTGCGCTTCCGGCCAGGGAGGTCCAGCCCGGGAGGCGCTCCCGGGAGGCGGTCGTCCAGAAGCCGCGCTTCGGGGCCGGCTCCCTGGAAATCACG
>JAKUSY010000338.1 GCA_022451445.1 Planctomycetota bacterium | reverse complement strand
GCCCCCCGCGACCTGGAGCTTCCCCGCCTTTGCCCGCTCCGAATCCAGGCCTCCCGAGAGCCTCCAGGCGGCCAGGGCTCCGGCCGCCCCCGAGACCAGGGCCCGAAGTTCCTCGGGATTGAATTCCCGTCCACCCAGCCGCTCAATCCGCAGGGACTCGCTCTTTTTCAGTTGACCGCGCCTCCGCTCCAGCGAGACAAGCTCAGCCTGCCGCCCCGGCAACGGAACCTGCATGCGGGGGCCGTGAACGCCGTAGGCAGTTCCCAGGTGCGGTATGTTGTTGAAAAACGCGTAAACGCGGTAATAGTCCCTCTGCGATATGGGATCGTATTTGTGATCGTGACATTGGGCGCATTCAAGCGAGGTTCCCAGCCATACACGCCCGGTGGTGTTCACCCTGTCGATCACTCCCTTGACCCGGAACTCTTCCTTGCGGGGGTTGTTGCCCTTGGCCTGCATGGAGTTGCGGTGAAAACCGCTCGCGATCTTCTGGGAAACCGTGGCCTCCGGCAGCATATCGCCGGCCAGCTGCTCAACCGTAAACTGGTCGAAGGGCATGTCGGTATTGAAGGCGTCGATGACCCATTGCCTGTAGACCCACATCTCACGCGGCTTATCAGCGGCGTAGCCGGTGGTGTCGGCGTACCTTGCCGCATCGAGCCAGTCCTGGGCTGAGCGTTCTCCGAAATGAGGAGAAGAGAGCAGGCGATCGACAGCCTTCTCCCACGAGCCGGGGCCGCTGTCCTCGAGGCAGCGCCGCAATTCCATCGGGGCGGGAGGAAGCCCGGCCAGGTCTATCCACAGGCGCCTCAGAAGGGTCGTCCTCGAAGCTGCCGGGGACGGTTCCAGGTTTTCTTTTTCCAGCCTCGCCAGCACAAAAGCATCGACGGGGTTTCTCACCCAGCCGCCGTCCTTTACAGCCGGCGGGGACGAACGCCCAGGCACCCTGTAGGCCCAGTGCTCCTTCCATTCGGCTCCCGACTCGACCCAGCGCCGCAGGACATCCACCTGCTCCGGACTCAGCTCCAGGCCGGAGTCCCCCGGCGGCATCCGCTCGTCCCGATCCGGAGCCTCGATCTTCTCGATAAGCAGGCTCGAGCCGGCCTCGCGGGCTACGACCACGCGTCGACCTGATTTTCGCGCGCTGAAAATACCGGCAGAGGTGTCCAGCCGCAATTTCGCCTTGCGTTTCGCCTTGTCCGGACCGTGGCAGGGAAAACAATTCCCGGCCAGGATCGGCCTGACCTCCTCCAGGAAATCTACCTTCCCCTGCTTCTCCTCGCAGAAGGCCGGGAGCGAAGAGAACAGCAACGTCAGGCTCAATGGGAACAACCAGCGCATGCTTCCATATTAGCTGACAAGTCCCCGGAGGGACAATCATCCAGAAGGGTCCGGCGCCCGATCCCTCCCCGGCGACGCCCTGACCTGCTATGCTGATAGTGTGCTGATACTTCCAGGCGGATAAAAAATATGAGCAACCATATTGCTGGAATCCTGGCCGCCTCGATCCTGCTTGCGGGCACAGCGGATGAGCGGGAGAAAGACGGTCAATTCGACCGCGAGCCCGGCTCCCTCGCCCGGCTCGAGGAGGCCGTCAGCGCCCGGGGAAATCCGGACCGTGGACGGGAGATCTTCCTCGACACCCGGGATGCCCAATGCTCCAGCTGTCATCGGCTGCAGGGAGTGGGCGCGCATGTCGGCCCCAGCCTCGACGCCTCGCTGGAGAAGATGACCATCCGTGAAATAGCCGAGGCTCTGCTCGCTCCATCCCGCAAGCTGGCTGAAGGCTACGAGACCTATACCGCGGCAAGGACTGACGGAAAAATAATCAGCGGACTGAAGATCCGTGAGACTGGAGGGGAGCTTCTCCTGCGGGATGGACTCGGCAAAGACACGCTGGTCCCCCGAAGCGAAATCGCGCGAATCGAAAAAAGCCCCGTCAGCCTGATGCCGGCGCGGCTCATCTCCCGCCTCAGCAGGGAGGATTTCGTCAACCTCGTGAGCTTCCTGAAGAGCCCCGTCGCGCAACGAAAGCTCAGGGGGCGCCTCGGGGCGGCCTGGCTCACCGGTCCCTTCAGCCGGGTCATCAACAAGCCCGAGCCGTTGGAGAAGAACCCGGACCCCGCGAAGGTAGCCCTCAGCGGGGCCGGAAAGTTTCTGCAATGGAAGCTCATCAGCGCGCGCTCCGACGGCCTCTTCCGGCTCACGGGACCAGCGGCGCCGCCGAAGAGCTCGTCCTACCTCCTCGGCTGGTTGAAATCCGACAAAGAGCGTGAAGCTGTCTTATGGATCGACCATTCGACAGGTGTCCGTATCCTGGTCAACTCTAAAACCGTCTACAAATCCAGTGTTGGAAGCAGGAAACATCGTCTGCCAATCCGGCTCCAGCCCGGCTGGAATACCATCCTCACACGGGTGGCCAATGCGGCCGGGGGCTCAACCTTCGGAGTGCACCTCGATCCATCCGCCGGATTGCGACTCAGCGCCTACCGGCAGGAGTGAGGTCCGCCCGCTCTTATCCCATGCATCCACAGACTTAGATTGGACACTTCGTCCGCTGTGAATTACCTTGTTCATAGTTTGACCGAAACAGCCTGAGATCTTCCAAAGGAGGGAGAATGATGAACCAGAGATCGAATCGTCGTGATTTCCTGAAGAAGGGTTCCCTTGCGGGATTCGGCATGCTGCTCAGCGGCAGCAGCCTTGTCCAGGCGGGCAAGGCCCCCAGCGAAAAACTCAACATCGGGTGCGTCGGCACCCAGAACCGCGCCTCGTCGAATATCGGCGGGGTCAGGGGACAGAACATTGTCGCCATCTGCGACGTCGACCAGAACTACCTCAATCGCCGACACCGGGACTTCCCCAAGGCGAACAAATACAACGACTACAGGAAGCTCGTCGACCAGAAGGACATCGAGGCCATCGTCGTCAGCACACCTGACCACATGCACGCCCCTGCCACCGGCGCGGCCCTTCGTTCCGGACGGCATGCCTATTGCGAAAAGCCCCTGACCCACACCGTCCACGAGGCCCGGGTCATCGCGGGACTCGCGAAGGAGCATAAGAGGGCAACCCAGCTTGGTACCCAGATCCATGCCGGCGGCAACTATCGCCGGGTGGTCGAGATCATCCAGAGCGGCGCCATCGGCGATGTAACGGAATCCCATGTCTGGGTCGGAAAATCCTGGAACGCCGGAGACCGGCCCGCCCCGGCGCCGGTCCCCGCCCACATTCATTTCGACCTCTGGCTCGGACCTGCCCGTGAACGCGAATACCATCCCAACCTGCTGCCGGCCAACTGGCGCCGATGGTGGGAATTCGGCGGCGGCACCCTGGGAGACATGGGCTGCCACCATATGGATCTGAGCCACTGGGCGCTCAAGCTGCGTAGCCCGGTCGCCGTCTCAACCAAGGGCCCCCCAGTCCACGCTGAGGGCTGTCCCTCGGGCCTCCACGTCACGTTAGAGTATCCCACGCGCGGCAAGCTGCCCCCGGTCAAGCTGCACTGGTACGACTCGGGCAAGCACCGCTACCTCTTCAAAAAACACAAGCTCCCCAATTGGGGAGATGGAACCCTCTTCGTCGGAACCAAGGGTCTGATGCTCGCCAGCTACGGCGGCTACAAGCTGATAGGCGACTTCGAGGGCTACCAGCCTCCGGCGAAATCGATACCGGATTCAATTGGTCACTACAACGAGTGGATCCAGGCCTGCAAGACAGGCAGCCCAACCACCTGCAATTTCGACTATTCCGGCGCCCTCACCGAGGCTGTACTCCTGGGTAACGTCGCCTACCGTGCAGGCGAACGGCTCGAATGGGACGGCGAGAAGTGCGAGGTGACCAACAGCAAGAAGGCCAACAGCCTGATCCGCAAAGAGTACCGCAAGGGCTGGGAGGTCTGATTCGATAGAGATTTTTCCTGGAGAACAGGCGGAGGCGCAGCGACCTTCAGGCGACTGCGCCTCCGCCTGTTTCTTCAGTCTTCAAGCAAGAGGACAAACTCATGCTCCTGAAAACAATCAAGTTGGCCATCTCCGCCTGCTTCGTGCTGGCAGCACTGGCAGGCCCTGCGGCAGCTGGCAGGAAACCCAACATCGTCTTTATTCTCGCCGACGACCTGGGCTACGCCGAGCTCGGCAGCTACGGGCAGAAGAAGATCAAGACACCCCACGTGGACCGTCTCGCCCGCGAAGGGATGCGGTTCACCCAGCACTACGCCGGCGCCCCCGTCTGCGCGCCCTCACGGTGCGTTCTGA
>JAKUSY010000337.1 GCA_022451445.1 Planctomycetota bacterium | reverse complement strand
CCCCTTCGCAAGGGCTGGAACTGCCTCCTCTTCAAGATCGGTGAGTCTGAAGGTAATTGGGGTTTCGCTGCAAGGCTCACCTCCCTCGATGGAAAACCCGCCGCAGGCTGGAGAGAGGGCACGCCCGGAACCGCGATTCGCGAGCAATTCAAGGAGCTCGCATCAGAGGGAGAACTCGGGGAGAAGAGCGCGCCCCTGGCCTCCGCCCCCGGCACCCTGGAGATATTGCGAAAGAGAATTGACGCCGACCACCTGCCGGCCCGGCGTCACTTCCTGCTCGGAGCGCTGCTCCGGCTGCAGGGAGCGCACGA
Organism: Planctomycetota bacterium; assembly: GCA_022451445.1. Classification (GTDB taxonomy): domain Bacteria; phylum Planctomycetota; class UBA8108; order UBA8108; family UBA8108; genus UBA8108. The sequence goes on along the minus strand of JAKUSY010000337.1, from coordinate 3,953 downwards.
TTCCGACGAGCATCCCGACTCCGACGCCCTGCGGCAGGCCATCGGGATCGACAAGAAGCCCGCCCACTACCATTACGAGCTCGCCAGGAGCTACCAGTCGGAAGCCTCCATAGCCGCCCAGCGCGATGACAACAACTGGAGAGAGGCGATGCTCGCCGCCGAAGAGCGCGGCTGCGCGCTCGCATCCCTGCAGCTGGCGAAATACTACCTGGGCACATTTTCGAACATCCGGCTCTGCAGGCGCCACCTCGCCAGGGCGCGGGCGATCAACCCGGACCTGCTGGAGACAGTGCTCCTTGAGGCCCGGGTCGAGGGGAAGCTCGGCTTCCCGGACGCTGATCTGAAAGCCGTGAGCGCCTCCACGAAAATCGACAGGGAGGCCCCCGCGACCCAGCGCGCCCGAGCCGCCCTGTTGGGCAGGACGGGCCGCCCCGAGGAAAAGATCAGGATCCTCACCGCTCTCCTGGGCCGCAACCATCTGAGCTACTCCGTGCGCAACGACCTCGTCTCAACTCACCTCCAGATGGGCAACTACGATGCCGCGATCACCCTGCTGGAGCAGGACCTTCTGCTGGCGCCCTACAGCACCCGCGCGACTCAACGTCTCTGCCGCATCGAGCGCGGCAGGGACAATCCTTCACAGGCCGCCTCGCGCTACCTCGCGGCCCTCGAGATCCAGCCGGAGGAGCACACCCTGCTGGAAAAACTCGGACGATCCTATTGGGAGGCCGGCCGGCCCGAGAGAGCCTTCGAGGCCTGGGACCAGGCCCTCGAGATACAGCCCAACCTCCCGGATCTGCGGGAGAGAATCGAGTTCCTTCGAAGCGAAGAGAGCCCCTTTGAAGATGAATTTCTCCGTGATGGGGAGAAGCTCGCGACGAACGCCCACGCGGAAGATTACAAATCCGAGAGCGGCGAGGCCGCCAGGATCCTCCTCGAGCTCACGGCCGTTGAGGTCAACCGCGACGGAACCGCGAAGGAGTTTTCCCAGACCATCATCCAGGTCCTGAACGACCGCGGAATCGAAATGTTCGACCGGTTCGCGACGACCTACGCCCAGGGCGAACAGGTGCTCGATTTCAAGCTCGCACGGGTCCACCACCCCGATGGCACCTCCGAAGACGCCAAGCTTCCCCGCTTCAGCAGGCGCTCGGCAGCCACCCAGGTCTGGCGCCGCGGCGGTGTCGACCTTCCTCCTCTGTCGGCCGGCGACATCATTGAAATCCAATACGTCAAGGAAGACATCCAGCAGAGCTTCTTCGGTGACTATTTCGGCCGGCGCGAGATCTTCCGCAACACCCTCGCCACGGGCGAGAAGACCTTCAAGCTGCGCGTCCCGGCCGACCGGGACTTCTTCTTCCACCAGCGCAACATGAAGACCCGGGCCGCGATTGAGCTCAGCGATGACAACCAGCTGAAGACCTACACCTGGACGGTGAAGAACCTGCCGAAGACGGATACGGAGCCCGGGATGCCCTGGAGCAGGGAAATCATGCCGCTCCTGGAAATCTCCACCTTCGAAAACTGGAAATCTTTCAACAACTGGTACCGCAACCTGATCCGAAAGCAATTTGAGAGCAGCCCCGAGCTGGACAGGAAGGTAGCCGAGCTCGTATCGGGCAAAGATACCGAGCTCGAGAAGATACGCTCCCTCTACAATTTCGTGGTCACCGATATCCGCTACAATGCCTGGGAGTTCGGCGTCCACGGCTTCAAGCCCTACAACGCATCCAAGGTCTTCGCCCGGCGCTTCGGAGACTGCAAAGACAAGGCCACCCTTCTCTGCGTCATGCTCGACAAGGTGGACATCAAGGCCCACCCGGTGCTCATCTTCGCCAACCGCTCGCGGGGAGAGGAAGACCTCTCCCTGCCGATGGTCAACCACTTCAACCACTGCATCACCTACCTTCCCCCTGACGGAGACCGCCCGGAGCTCTACCTCGATGGGACAGCCTCCTTCCACAGCGCCAATGAGCTGCCCTCGATGGATCGCGGCGCCAAGGTGCTCATCGTGCGCGATAACGGCCAGCTGGTTCAGCAGATTCCCTGGAACAAGCCGGGAGAGCGCTCCGTAGACGAAGAATGGGACATCCGGCTCGGAGCCGATGGCTCCGCCGAAATTAGAATTCGGCTGAAGGCGCGAGGCGACTTCGCCGTCTACCTGCGCAGCAACTACGAGCTCGCCGCGCAACGCCAGACGCTCCTCGAGAAAACTCTCGGCAGAAAGTTCGCCGGAGCCGAGGTCGTCTCCCAGGAGTTTTCCAACCTCTCCGATCTCGATGAGAACGTCACCATGGAGATTCGATTCAAGGCGCCGAGCTTCGCCAACTCCTCCCCCGAGGAGCTCACCTTCTCCCTGGTAGACGACTTCTTCGGCTCTGTGGGAAACCTTGGAGTTCTCGGGGCCCTCGAGAAGCGTGAAACCGATGTGGTCCTGGGCAACCCCCGCAGCTCCCGCCTCAAGGCCATCTACCACATCCCCGACGGAATCCAGCTGAAATCAACTCCTGACAGCAGAGACATCATCACCCGGTTCGGACGCTTCCGCCTGGGTGTCGATTCCACACAGCCCGGAGTCCTCACCCTTGAGCGCCTCTTCGAGATGAAAAAGAACCGGGTTCCCCTGGAGGACTACCCCGAGTTCCGAAAGCTCTCAGCCAGCGTCGATCAGCTCAGCAACGAGAAGATCGTCCTGCGAAAGAGAGGTGCGAGGTAGAGCCATGAAAAACAAGAGCCTTCTTTCACCTGCGGCCCTGCTCCTGCTGGCCACCCTGCTCCCGGGACTACCGCCGGTCTCCGCTGCCGAGACCGGCCTGCTCGAATTAGCCCTCCGCAACCCGAACGAACGCGACGGGAATTACGATCGTTTCGCGCTGGACCTCCTCGAGGCCATCCCTCGCTTCAAGACGGATCCCCGCGGCGCGCTCCTGGCCCATCGTCGCCACGACAGTGTCGGCTCCATGCGAAACTCGCTGTCCCTGGTGGAAGGACTCGAGAAGCTGCTCGCCGCCGGGCTTCCCGGGGACACCCACTGGATTCTCTCGAACCTCCTCGTGGATCTCTACAAGCGGACCGGGCGCTTTGATGAGGTCCTTGCCCTGAAGAGTAAAAACGGCATACTCACGCGGTTCCTGATCATCGGCCCCTTCGGTAAAGACATGAACGGCCCCATCAGCCGCTCCTTTCCCCCCGAAGAAGAGATCGATCTCGCCAGCCGCTACAAGGATGGGTGGCAACAGCTGCGCTGGCGCCAGGTTCGAAGAAAGCGGCTCTACGCGACCCTCGACCCCTTTAACCATGTCTACCCGAATATTGGGATTCCCTACCTGCTCTGCCAGGTCCATTCAACCGTCCGCCGCAACGCTGTCCTGAATGTGCTCGCCGGCGCCGAGATCAAGATCTGGCTCAACGGGGTGCTGGCGATCGATGACACGACCAGGAAAGAATACCTGTCGATCCACCGCAGAACAGGCATCCGCCTCGAAAAAGGCTGGAACCGCATACTGGTAAAGGCGAATACCCGCCTTCTGCTGAGACTCACCGATACGATGGGCCATCCTTTTGACGACGGGGCCCTGGAGGAAGAAGCCGGATTGAAGCTGCGCCAGCTCCCCACCGATGCCACGGGGACCTGGAAGGGCCCCTATTCACCCGCCTCCGAAGATGCCTGGAGCAGGCTCCTGGCGACCGCCGGGAAGAAGCCTCTCGCGCTGGCCCTCGAACACAGCGGCCTCTCGATGATCCACAAGACCAATGGCCGCAACGACCTCGCGGTAGCCCGGGCGGCAGAGGCCATCGCCCTGGCTCCGGAGGATCCCTGGATCCAGCATCATGCCGCCACGGTTTTCCAGGGTGCCACCTACCTGCCGCCGGCCCAGGCCAGGAACCGGGCCAGGGATGCCTGGGAAAAAGCGTTCAAGCTGCACGAGGATTTTCTCCACGCCTACACGGAT
>JAKUSY010000336.1 GCA_022451445.1 Planctomycetota bacterium | reverse complement strand
CCGCGCCGAGCGCGGCCTCAGCCGCGGGGAACGAGCCTCCGGTGCCTTTTCCATGCGCGCCGGCCGGGCCGGCGGGAAGCGCCTGGACCTCCGGCGGCGTCAGCATCCCCAGGTCGAGGTCAGGATCCTGGCCCTGGCGGCGCTGGTGCAGCAGGCGTTTTACCAGCGGGAAATTTATCGACCGTAGATCCCTGAGCAGCCCGCGCTGGTCATCCTGGCTGAGCTCGTCCCATCCTTCGAAGAGATGCTCCTGCCCGGCTTCCCGTGCCTTGGCAACACAGCGCTTGTCGGCCTCTGAGTTGACCTTGATCATATTACCCTAATACCCTATAGCCCCGGTTTGCGGGGAAGTCAGGATTCTAGGTTCCCCCGAGGGCTCCGTCAAATGCTATCCAACCGGGCTTTTTTTCTTATCTGGAGGCCTCGGTGTTCCGAAGTTATTGTGGGTAAAATGGTTCGGTATATTGGCAGGGGACTTCTGGATTTTTCTTTTCAGCCTCTCATGATGGGGCTAATTCAATGAAACTGAGCTATTCCCTATGACCAGGTCTTCAAACCCCCAACACCAGCCGGAGCGCGGCTGGGCCCGGCAGGAAGCCCGGGAGGCCGCCGCCTTGATCGAGCGCGCCCTTCTCGAAGATCTTCCCGCGGGAGACCTCACCACCGATTCGCTTTTCGGTGATCGCCTCGAAGCTTCTTCCGGCCCGGCCGCACTCAGCGGGCTGGGAATTGTCGCCCGCTGCGTAGCGCGCCAGGCGGGATGCTTCTGCGGGTCTCCCATCGCCGAGGCTCTCTTTGAGAAGGTCGACGGGGGGGTCGAGGTTTCCGTGCGCGTTGGCGAGGGCGGCATGGTCTCGGGCGGAGAGGTCCTGCTTGAATTGTCCGGACCGGCCGCCGTGATTCTCCGTGTCGAGAGGGTGCTGCTCAATTTTCTCCAGCGGCTCTGCGGCATATCCAGCTGGACAGCCCGATGGGTGGCGGAACTCGATGGGCTTGACGCCATCCTGCTCGATACGCGGAAGACGACCCCGGGCTGGCGCCGGCTGGAGAAGTACGCCGTCAGGATGGGGGGTGGGACCAATCACCGTTTCGATCTTTCCGACGCCATCATGCTCAAGGACAACCATTCATGGATCCTGCGGAAGGTGGGAGAGTCGTCCCTGGGGGATTGGTTGGCGACGCTGCGCAAGGGCTCCCCGGAGGCCTTCCTGCAGGTCGAGGTCGATTCTCGCGAGGAGTTTATCGAGGCCCTCGATGTCGATGCGGAAAACAAGATCGATTCCATCCTGCTCGATAATTTTTCTACCGATGAGCTCGCATGGGCGGTTGAAGAGAGGCGGAGCCGTGCCGGCTGCCGGCTTCTCCTGGAGGCTTCCGGGGGGATCGACCTGGAAAACGTGAGGCGGATCGCCGAGACCGGGGTCGAGAGAATCTCCGTAGGGGCGTTGACCCATTCGGCGCCGGCGCTGGATGTCAGTCTCGAATTGTCAGAGGTATTTGAACTGGAGCAGGAAAAATGACCAGGCGTGGATTATTCATTCTGACCCTCTTATTGCCGTTCTTTCATTCCGGCTGTAATGAGCCGGCGCCCAGGAGAGAACACGACCCCCGGTTGCGCCTCAAGGTAGGGTGGCGGGTACTGAAAACCACGGTCGCCTATACCGACGCGGCCAGGAAGATGGGACTCATGCATCGAGAAGCCCTCGAGGAGGACGAGGGGATGCTCTTTATCTTTCCCGTCGAGAGAAAGCTGAGCTTCTGGATGAGAAACACCCGCGTTCCCCTGTCGATCGCCTTTATCGATGACCTTGGAAAAGTGATGCAGATCGAGGATATGAGACCATTTGACGAGACCTCGGTTCCCTCACGGTTCACCGTTCGCTACGCCCTCGAGGTCGAGAAGGGATGGTACCGGAAAGCAGGTCTGAAGGTCGGCGATTCGTTGCCCGAATTTACCCGTAAGGTCGATCCCTATAAGAAGCTGGTGAAGTGAGGTCCGCGGTAGCTGTGAAATCAGACAGCCACTCCCATCATCCCGCAAGATCCCACATTCCAGGGGCCGAGGTGGCCCTGATTGTCCTCTCCCTGCTGATCCTCGTACTCCCCGCTTTTACGCCGGATGGGCCGGAGGCCAGGCTCCTGCCTGTTTCCAGCGATGTCGAGCCACTGGCGATCGACGTGGAGAGCGCGCCCTGGTATGAGTGGGCCCTGCTGGAGGGTATCGGGGAGGTGAGGGCCCGGAGGATCGTGGATTACGTCAGCAGGCACCGCCCGCTGGAGAGCATCGAGCAGTTGAGCGGGGTGCCCGGGCTGCCGCGGGGATGGCTGGAAAAGGCGCGGCCGTTTCTCGGATTTCGCCGGAAGGCGCCCGCGCCATGAAGGGACGGGAAACCAGGCCGTTCGAGATCGTGAGCTCCTTCGAGCCCTGTGGTGATCAGCCGGAGGCGATCCGGTCCCTGGCGAGGGGGCTTGACGAGAGCAAGCGCCACCAGACGCTGCTGGGCGTCACCGGTTCGGGGAAGACTTTCACGGTGGCGAACGTGATAGCCGAGGTGAACCGTCCCACCCTTCTCATCTCCCACACCAAGACGCTGGCCGCGCAGCTGTACTCGGAGCTCAGGGGACTTTTTCCCAACAACGCGGTGGAGTATTTCGTCAGCTATTACGACTACTACCAGCCGGAGGCCTACATTCCCCAGAGGGATCTCTATATCGAGAAGGATGCATCCATCAACAACGACATCGACAGGCTGCGGCTCTCCTCGACCAGTTCGCTGCTTTCGAGAAGGGACGTGATCATCGTTTCGAGCGTTTCCTGCATCTACGGCCTGGGGAACCCCGATGATTACAGCGACCTGCTGGTGCGGATCGATCGAGGGGGGACACTGGACCGGGATGAGCTCCTGCAGCGGCTGGTCACTATCCAGTATCGAAGAAGCGACATGGAGCTCTTGCGGGGAACCTTCCGGGTTCGCGGTGACGTCGTCGAGATCTTTCCCGCCTACGAGCAGACGGCCTACAGGGTCGAGCTCTTCGGCGACGAGGTCGAGAGCATCGTCGAGATCGAGCCGCTCACCGGAGAGACCAGTGAAGACTACGAGAGGATCACCATCTACCCCGCCAAGCACTTCGTCATCAACGATGACAAGATCCAGGACGCGGTCACGGGTATCAGGGAGGAGCTCGATGAGCGCCTGGCCCAGCTGGAGTCAAATGGCAAGCTTCTCGAGGCCCAGCGTCTCAGCTCGCGCACCCGCTACGACTGCGAATTGCTGATGGAGATCGGCTACTGTCCGGGAATCGAAAACTATTCGCGCCATTTCACGGGTCTCCCGCCGGGGCAGCGTCCACACAATCTGATCGATTATTTCCCAGACGATTTTCTTACCATCATCGATGAGTCGCACGTGACGATTCCACAGATCGGCGGCATGTATAACGGTGACCGCGCCCGCAAGGAGACCCTGGTGAAGCACGGCTTCAGGTTGCCCTCCGCTCTCGACAACAGGCCGATGCGATTTGATGAATGGGAACGGAAGATAGGGCAGGTCCTCTTTATCACCGCGACCCCCGCCGATTATGAGCTCGGGATCTGCGGGGGCGAGGTCGTGGAGCTCATCAACCGCCCAACCGGCCTGCTGGATCCCGTCGTCGAGGTCAAGCCGGCTGTCGGCCAGATTCCGGATCTCACCGAGGAAATACGGAAGAATACCGAGGCCGGCAACCGGACCCTGGTGACGACGCTCACCAAGCGCATGTCCGAGGATCTTCATGAGCACTACCAGGAGGTTGGGATCAGGAGCCAGTATCTCCATTCCGAGATCGGGACCATCGAGCGGGTGGAGATTCTCCAGGACCTGCGCAGGGGGCATCATGACGTGGTGGTCGGCGTCAACCTGTTGCGGGAGGGGATCGATCTTCCGGAGGTCTCCCTGGTGGCGATTCTCGATGCCGACAAGGAGGGCTTCCTGCGGTCTGAAACCGCTCTCGTGCAGACCATAGGGCGCGCGGCAAGACACGAGGACGCCCGGGTCATCCTCTACGCCGACAAGGTGACCGGGTCGATGCAGAGGGCCATGGATGAGACTGTTCGGCGGCGCAAGCTGCAGGAAGAGTTCAATGCGGAGCATGGCATCACGCCCCGCAGCATCTGCAAGGAGATCCTGCCGGGGATAGCGGAGGAAATTCAGGCGCATAAAATTGTCAGGCGGGTGGTGGGGGATGACACGAAGACATTCCAGAAGCGTGAAAATATTCTCCTGCTCGAGAAGAAGA
>JAKUSY010000335.1 GCA_022451445.1 Planctomycetota bacterium | reverse complement strand
GGCAGAAGCGAGAGTGGGCGGCTCGGTCAGGGGGAACCCCGTGGATTCAGTCCGCATTTCATTCGACGTTCGGAGACGAAATACGAGCTCACCCCGGCTGAACTGGCTGTTCTCGAGGGGGAATTCTCCCGCCGCCTTCCAGTCTATGAATTCAACCGGGGCTTTCCCTCTACCCATATTACGACGGTGTATTTTGATACCGCCGGACTGCGGCTCTATGAGCGGGCCTGCCTGAGATATGACGACAACCTGAAGATCAGGGTGAAGGAGTATTACTACAGGGACCCTGGTGGGAAGAAGCTGGTCTCCCCCTATTGCTTCATCGAGCTGAAGCGCCGTCGGGAGGGGATGGTCTCCAAGCAGCGATTGAGAATCGCGAAGGAACATCTCTCGGCTTTCATCCGGGGTGAAGATCTTCGCGAGGAGCTTTGCCCGGCATCGGCAGAGCCTGGAGGAGGCAAGGAGTCCCGGAAGAATTTCGACAGGGCCTATGACGCCTTGCGGTCGGAGCTCTCGAGCATCGAAGTTCGCCCTGTCTCGGCGATCAACTATCGTCGCCGGGTCTACCAGCGGGATGAAGAAGATCTGCGCGTGACCTTTGATGACCGGATCACTGTCTATTCTCCCCCTCGGGAGCTCTACGGCAGGCAGGCGTCTCTGGCGGCTTCCATGCTGGGAAGGCCAGTGGGCCGGGTGGCGAAGATGATCGCTGAAATTAAGTGTAGAAAGTTGTCATCGGGCTCTTATCCACGTTGGCTTGAAGTTATACTATGTGGTTTCAATGATAGGCCGCTCTCAAAGTTTACTACGAGCGTCAACTTCATTTTAAACAGGGACCGCAAAGGTTCGCGGCTGTTCAAGGCTGACGGAGAAGCCGGGGTCGCCGCCGGGCTCGACGGTCCAATGGATAATTAAGCCATGCCCGAGACTGTACCAGACAACTCCGACCAGGAAGCTCCAGGTGAGATGGAGCCTGTCTTCATCGATTTCGAGGGAATTGATGGAAGTGGAAAAACGACCCTTTCCAACCGGATTTCTCAATATCTCATCGACAACGGCATTCCAGTACACCATGCCAGGGATAAGGGCGTGTTTCGTTCGGAGATCTCCAAGGCCATACGTAACCTGACCCGGGATCCCCGCTTCCTGCGCATGTCGGACGTCACCGAGTTCCTGCTCTATGTCGCCAGGGATACGCAGATGATTGACGAATATATTCGTCCCAAGCTATTGCCCGGCAACCTCGTTTTTTGTGATCGCTACCTCTACAGCGCCATCACCCACTCCCATCACGCCCGCGGACTGCCGCGGGAGGGTGTCGACAAGGTCCTCGAGCTCGCGGCGAGAGATCTCTGGCCCGACCTGGTGCTCTACTGCGATGTCGACCCGCTCACCTCCCGTCTACGCAAAAAAATCCAGAAAGTACGGGACAATAAGAAGGCCGGCGATTTCGGTCGCAAGGGGCTCATGGGAATCGGTTTTCGCGAAGAGATGCGCAAGGGCTTCCTCGAATTGGCTGAAGAGGATCCGGAGCACTGGCTGGTTATCGATAACGCGAACTCCACCATCGAGGAATCGCTGCAGCGTATCTTGAACCGCATCAGGCAGGTTCTTATCCAGAAGGGTTATCCCGAGATACCCGATCCGTGCTGGGCTGAGCTCAGCTCAGAGCAGAAACCCCTGGACGAGTTCGCGGAAGCTACTCTGGAAATCTGTGAGGGCGGGGGCGAGGAGGAGCGACGGATCGCCCTGACCGAGCATTTCTATTCGGAGCTCGACAGGCTCTGCGATGACGCGCCGGGATTTACCGCGCTCTTCACCGCCGGTCTCGACACGCCCGAGTCGCACGCGCTGCGTGCGAAGATCAAGGAGCGGGAACCGGGTATGGTGGCCAAGGGCCTTGACGGCTTGCGATCCGAGGAGGCGATGGACCTTCGAGAAGAGCTCAAGGACACGGCTCCTGTTTACGTCGCCGGCAGTCTCTCGGGGATGGGTAAGAATCCTCGCGCCTGTCAACTGCGATTGGAGCTTGCCGATGTGGCTCCGGAGCAGATCGCGCTGGCGGTTCGCGGCAGCGACTCCGAGCACGCCTGGGAAATTCGTGACAAGCTCGGCAAGAAGGTTCCGGACGAGGTGCTGATGAGCCTGCGGGGGCTGGAGACCGAGCGGGCCTGGGAGTTGAGGAAGAAACGGACCAAGGACAAGTACGCCCGGGCGCTGTTGCAGAGTCTCGGCGGGATCGACAGTGACGAGGCCTGGGAGTTGCGTGATCGGTTTTCTGACGAATACCTTCCCTGGGTGCTCATCAGCCTGCGCGGGTTGAGGTCCGATCGTTCCTGGGATTTGCGCCAGGAGCACGTTTGCCGGGCGCCCAAGATTATCATCAAGACGATCGGCTCGAGCTACGATCCGAGAGCCTGGGAGATTCGCAACGCTTCCAAGCCCTATGCCAAGGAGGTCCTGGATTCCCTCAGTGGACTTGATTCGGGTGACGCCTGGCGTCTTCGCATGGAGCTGAAGGATAAGTGGCCGAACACGGCCATTTCCAGTCTTGGCGCTGGATCCCAATCGGAGAGAGATTGGAAGTTTCGCTGGGATATGCTGAGGAAACACCCCGGCAATCATCTTCTCGTCAAGCACCTGGTCAAGGCCCAGCTGAAGAGCGTTTCCAGGCGGGCCAAGGAGGAAGCCAGGAAAGAGGAGGGGGCTGTCTGAGGGCGGCCTTTTCTCGAGCCGGAACGATCTCGCCTGCTACTCTTCGCAGTCCTCATCATCGCAATGGTGGTGATGATGGGAGGAAGATGCATCTTCCTGTTCCCGCGGACGGTTCACCCTGTGGCTCTCGAGGTGCTCCTCTAAGATCCAGCCATAGCTCTCTTCCCAGGGTGTCACGGACGGTACGAAGGGAATTCCATCAGGATTTTCCTCGAGCGACTCTATCGAGTCCTGGATGCTGGTGTTTCTTCCCTCGTAGCCCTGGACGAAAATTTCACGCAGGTTGTCGAGCTGTTCGTAATCACCCAGGCGGGCGCTGGCGGCGATGGCCTCCTCCAGGGCGCGGTCTGCGGGCTCCCTGAGTTGCTCCCTGGCAATTCGCGCGCGGAGGAATTCCTTGATGTCCTCGATGTAGCCCCTCTCCTCGATGACGCCGCAGTCGCCCAGCAGGCGGTAGGTCTGCCTGCGAAGGTCGAGGCCCGGTTCCTCGTCTATCCACTCCATCAGGGCCTCGAGGGCGGGGACCCCGATTCTCAGCAGGGCGATTCCCGCGGCATTGCAGAGGCTCTCCTCATCTTCCATGGCAAAGCTCCTCATGAGGGTATGGATAGCGGTCTGGGAGCGTGCCTCGGCAAGGATCGCCACGATCCAGAGCACCGCCGCGTCCTCTCCGCAGCCATCTTCGATCGCGGTATCGAGCGCGTCGGTGAGGTGGCCCTGGAAATCTCCATCATCGAGGCATCTGTCGATCAGGGTGTGAACCGCCCTGGCGATTTCCCGGCGGTCTTCGGTGAAGAGAGCGAGCAGCTCGGGTTCATCCACCAACTCTTTAAACGATGGGCCGTTGAGGATTTCATCCAGCTCGGAGTCGGACATGGTGTTATTCGCTGCTCACCAGGGACTCAGCGCAGATCGTCATCGTCCTCGAGTTCTTTGAGTTCGGCCTCGAGATCCTCAGGAACGCCGCCCTCCTCGGGCTTCTCTTCCGTTTCCGGTTCCTCGGTCACAGCGCCGCTGACAGCTGCCTGGGCGCGGATGTACTCGATGTATTGAGTCGCGTCTTTTCGAATCTGGTTGTCACCATAGAGCTTGGCGGCCTCGGCGATCTGGACGGCTTTCTGGGGTTGTTCGTCACTGGCGAGATCCTTGATCTTCTGCTCGTCGGCCTTCCATTGATCGATCATCTTCTTCTCGGCCTTGAAGAAGAGCTCATCGATTTCTTTCGACTTGGTGTCATTATACGCGTTCTCGGATTCTCTGATCTTGTCCATGGCCGGGGCCCAGAGCCCCTGGTCGTAGAGCTTGTTGAAGGAGTCGACGAAGCTTTCGAAGGTTCCCTCGGTGCCCAGCTCGGCTCCTTTGCGGGCCGCTCTCAGCTCGATCGCCTGGGCGAGGACCCGGGCGTAGAGTGCGGCAAGATCCGCCGCCCCCGGCTTGTTGAACATGCTGGTCTCGAGTTGGCCTTCGATAGCATCTCTGATCACTCTCGGGCTTTCGCCGGAATTGAACCGGTTGGTTTGCTTGGCGAGGTAGGTGTCGATGATTTTTCTCTGCTCTTCGTA
>JAKUSY010000334.1 GCA_022451445.1 Planctomycetota bacterium | reverse complement strand
AGTACACCGGGGAGATCAAGCGGGCTCCCAACATCAGGATCGGCTATATCGAGCAGGAGCCCACCCTCGACAACGAGAAGAACTGTCGGGAAAACGTCGAGATCGGGCTCGAGCGTGTCCGAACGCTTATCGACAGCTATAACGAGGTCTGCACCGACTACTCAAACCAGGCCGACGTAGACGCCCAGGAGAAGCTGATGCGCAGGATGGGCCGGCTGCAGGAGGAGATCGAGCTGGTCGACGGCTGGGAATGGGAACACCAGCGCGACCTGGCCATGGAGGCGCTGCGCGTCCCGGACCCCGAGACTCCCGTGGCCACCATGCGCGGCGGTGAACGGCGGCGGGTCGCCCTGTGCCGGGAGATCATCTCCTGCCCCGAGCTCCTGATCCTGGATGAGCCCACGAACCATCTCGATGCGGCGACGATTGAATGGCTGGAGGCCTTCATCGACAAATACCCCGGGGCGGTGGTCATGGTCACCCACGACCGCTACTTCCTGGACAATGTCGCCAACTACATGGTCGAGCTCGAAAACGGCAGCCTGGGCATTTACGAAGGTAATTATTCGAGCTACCTCGAGCAGAAAGACAAGCGGCTGGAACACCAGGCGCGCAGCGAAAGCCGGCGCCGGAAGATCCTCCAGCGCGAGCTCACCTGGCTCAACAGCACCCCGGCCGCGCGGACCTCGAAGAGCAAGGCGCGGGTGAAAAACTATAAGAAGTTGAGCGAGGACGGACCCATCGAGACCGCCGGCAAGGTCAACCTCGTCATCCCGCCGGGCCCCCACCTCGGCAACAAGGTCCTGAAAATCGCGGGCCTGTGCAAGGGCTACGATGGGCGGGAGCTCATCAGGAACCTGGACCTCGAGCTCGCCCCGGGTGAGATGGTCGGAATGACCGGGCCCAACGGGGTCGGCAAGACGACCCTGATCCGGATGATCACCGGGGAGGAGACCCCCGACGCGGGAACGATCGAGCTGGGCGAGACCGTCAAGCTGACCTACGTCGACCAGACCAGGGATGACCTCGAGCCGGAAAATACCGTCTATGAAGAGATCTCCGAGGGCCATGACATCATCACGGTGGGCAAGCGTGAATACCACGTCCGGGAGTACCTCTCGGGCTTCCAGTTCAAGGGCTCCGACCAGCAGACCCCGGTGGGCAAGCTCTCAGGCGGAGAGCGCAACCGGCTCCTGCTGGCCAAGACCCTCAGACGCGGTGCGAACCTCCTCCTGCTCGATGAGCCAACCAATGACCTCGACCTCACCACCCTGCGGGTTCTCGAGGAGGCTCTCGAGACCTTCGCCGGCTCCGCCATCATCATCTCCCACGACCGCTTCTTCCTCGACCGGCTGGCCAATTCCCTGGTGATCTTTGAAGACGACCAGCGACGGAAAACCGACACCTGGCCGCGCGTATTCAACGGCAATTTTGAATACTACTTCGAGGTTCGCCAGCAGGAGCTCGAGGAGGCAGGCGTCAAGCCGGGCAAGTACCGCAAGACGACCTACCGCAAGATAGCGGGGCAGTAAGGCGCCCGGTCGCGCCCGAAATAAGAAAAAATCCGTAAACCTCGCCCCTCCGCATGGATATAGTATGGGCGCCGAGCGGCGCTCGCGGCCAGGGAACCTCCGAAATGCTTGAACAGATATCCGAACTCAAAGCGAAAGCGCTCGAAGAGCTCGAGGCTAGCTCCTCGATGGAGAACCTCGATGAATGGCAGAACCGTTACCTCTCCCGCAAGGGGCAGGTAAAGCTGCTGTTGAAGGAGATCGGCAAGCTCGAGGATCCGCAGGGGAAAAAATCCGCCTACGGGGAGATCAACCCTCTCAGCAAGGAGCTCGAGAGGCTGCTCGAGGAACGCAAGGACAGCATCCAGAAGGCCGAGCTCGACGCCCGGATCGCGGCCGAGCAGGTGGACACCTCCCTGCCGGGTACGGCCGCCGCCGCCGGAAGCATGCACCCGATCAATACCGTCCTCGAGGAGGTCTGCGGCATCTTCGAGAGAATGGGCTTCCAGATCTGGGAATCTCCGCATGTGGAGACCGACGAAAACAATTTCGAGATGCTGAATATCCCGCCGCATCATCCCGCCCGTGATATGCAGGACACCTTCTACGTCAGCGAGGACATGGTGCTCAGAACCCATACCTCTCCCGGGCAGGTCCGCGCGATGAGGACGCTGGCGCCCGAGCCGATCCGGGTGCTTCTTCCCGGAACCGTATACCGTAACGAACAGATCACCCGCCGCAGCGAGATCCAGTTCAACCAGGTCGAGGGACTGGCGGTAGGAACGAACATCACGATGGCTGACCTCAAAGGGGTCCTCGAGGAATTCGTTCACCAGTTCTTCGGACCCGGACGCCGCATGGTCCTGCGAGGCAGCTACTTCCCCTTCACCGAGCCGAGCGTCGAGGTGGACATCGACTGCAACCTCTGCGACGGCGATGGCTGCGGCGTGTGCAAATACACCGGCTGGCTCGAGATCCTCGGAGCGGGAGTCGTCCACCCGGCCGTCCTGGGCAACGGGGGCTACGATCCCGAGGTCCACTCCGGCTTCGCCTTCGGGCTGGGAATCGAGCGAATGGTCATGCTCCGGCACGGGATCAACGACATACGCCACTTCTACGCCGGGAACCTGCGCTTCCTGGAACAGTTTGATTGAGCTCTATATAAAGAACATCTATTGAAATGCGTTTGCCCCTCAGCTGGCTGAAAGATTTTAGCGACTGCGACCTCTCCATCGAAGATCTCGCCAACCTCCTGACCAGGGCGGGACTCGAGGTCGAGAGCATCGAGCGAATCGGCGTCTACTCCGACAGGATCGTCGTTGGAGAGATATCAGAGGTCCGTCCCATCCCCGATACGGACGACCTGCACGAGGTGGATATCCTGCTCGGCAACGATCAGCGGGGAACCGCCGTGACCGGCGCGCCGAACATCACCCCGGACTCCAGCGGCGCCCGGGTGCCGGTGGCCCTCGCCGGGGCCGTGCTGCTGGATTCAAAGTCAGAGAGCTTCTCCATCACCACCGTAAAGGCCCGGGATTTTCGCGGTGTGAAATCGAGCTCGGTATTGTGCTCGGAGCTGGAGCTGGGCATCTCCGATGACCACACCGGCGTGCTCCTGCTCGATGAAAGCTCCGAGACCGGTTCCCTGGTAAGGGATCTCCTCGAGATTCCCGAAAACTGCGCCGCGGATGTCGTCTTTGACATCGACATCCTGCCCAATTACGGCCGCTGCCTGTCGATCATCGGAATCGCCAGGGAGGTCGCCGCCCTCACGCGGACACCCTTCAAGCTCGAGATCGAGGCTGAGCATCTGCCGACGGATCCCGAGGCCTTCAAGGTCAGCATAGAAAACCCCGAGCTCTCGCCACGCTACAGCGCCCTGGTGCTCGAGGACGTCAAGGTCGAGCCCTCACCCGCCTGGATGCAGCGGCGCCTCGCCCTCGCTGGGCTGAGCCCGATCAACAACCTCGTCGATGTCACGAACTACGTCATGGTCGAAATGGGCCAGCCCATGCACGCCTTCGACCTCGACAAGCTGCCGAAACAGGAGATCACGGTACGCGCCGCGCGCGAAGGCGAAACCATCCACACCCTCGACCAGGATCTGGCGGCTGGCAAGGACGGTGAACCCGTCCCTCCCAGGGCACTTGAAGAATCCACCCTGCTGATCACCTCGGACGATCAACCGATAGCCGTCGCTGGAGTCATCGGCGGACTCGAATCGGAGATTTCCGGCGCTACCGGCAAGGTCCTGCTCGAGTCGGCCAATTTCAACTTCATCTCCATTCGCAAGGCCATGTCCCAGCTCAAGCTGATGACGGACGCCTCCACCCGCTTCAGCAGGCAGGTGGACCCGGCGCAGACCGTCACCGCTATCCAGCGGGCGGCTCACCTGCTCCAGGAGCTCGGAGCCGCGAAGCCGGCCGGCGCGATCGCCGACTGCTATCCCCAGCCGGCCGAAACACGGTCTCTCACTGTCCGCGACAGCGACATCTCGAGAAACCTCGGCGTCGAGCTCGAGGATGGGGAGATCGCCGCGGCCCTCGAACGCCTGGGCTTCCAGGCCGAAGCCGACGGCAAGGGGACCGTCGAGATCACGGTCCCCGGCTTCCGGCCCGATGTCAGCCACAGCGCAGACATCGCCGAGGAGGTAATCCGCGGCATCGGCTTTGACCGCCTCGAGGGACGGCTCCTCAACGAGCCCCTGCCGCGCCAGGAACGCAACCAGAGCTGGGAGCTGCGCGGTAAGATCCGCTCGGTGCTCACCGGG
>JAKUSY010000333.1 GCA_022451445.1 Planctomycetota bacterium | reverse complement strand
CAGATCTTTGTGCTCATCTTCGGAGAGCGCCTTGTCCTTCTGGAGCTGGTCAGCCTGCCTGTTGGCATCCCGACGAACATTTCTCAAGGCGATCCGTGTCTCCTCCGCCGTTTCCTTGGCGAAGGAGGCCAGCTGTTGTCTCCGCTCCTGGCTCAGCGGCGGAAGGATGAGCCTCAGGATCTTGCCATCATTTTGTGGGTTGATTCCAAGATCAGATTTGAGAATAGATTTTTCTATTTCACCCAGGGCGCTGGGGTCGAAGGCCTTGATGATCAACTGGTCAGCCTCGGGAGCCGAGATGTTCGCGATCTGCTTCAGGGGCGTGGGGCTGCCGTAATAATCGACTCGCAGCGATTCGACGAGGCCTGGGTTCGCACGTCCGGTTCTCATTCCGCGGTATTTGTCTTTGAGCACATCGAGAGCCTTGTCCATGCGATCTTCGGTGTCGAGTAGTAAGGTGTCGTAATCCATCAGCTCACTTTCTGTTCAGTTTCGGCGTGTGGTCAAACGACCATAGTTCCAAGTTGTTCCCCAGCAAGAAACTTAACTATATTCCCCGACTTTTTCATATTGAAGACATTGATTGGCAGCGAATTGTCCATGCAAAGGCTGACGGCGGTGGAGTCCATTATCTGCAGACGCTTCTGCAGTACATCCAGGAAGGTGAGTTCCTCGAGAAACTTGGCATTGGGATCCTTTTCAGGGTCCGCTGTAAACACCCCATCCACCTTGGTGCCCTTGGCCAGCACATCTGCCCTGATCTGCAGAGCTCGCAGAGCTGCCGTGGTGTCGGTGGTGAAGTACGGATTGCCCGTGCCACCGGCAAGCAGGACTACTCTCTTCTTTTCGAGATGACGAAGGGCTCTTCTTCGGATGAACGGTTCAGCAAGGTCGTTGACCGGGATCGCGGAAAGCACCCGGGTCTCAACGCCAGCGCGTTCGAGGGCCGACTGGATGGCCAGGGCATTCATTATGGTAGCAAGCATCCCCATATTGTCCCCCGTGATGCGTCCGATCTCATCGCCGGCGATCTGGGCTCCCCTGAGAAAATTACCGCCTCCGCAGACCATTGCGAGCTCCACCTCGCCATGGCCGATGCCTTCTTTGATCTGCTGCGCGAAATCCTGCACATGGGTGGGGTCTACACCGAAGCCGCCGGCCTCGCAGAGCATCTCTCCGGATATCTTGAGCAGCACCCGCTTGGAAGCCATACGACGTTTTCTCCACCACCGAATGGGGCCTTAGTGAACGAGCTACAAAGGCTTAAACCGCAGGAGCCCAACCCGTGTCAATAGAAAAACCCTCCGGTGGAATCCCGGCTGGACGGTGCCAGCCGGCCGGCGGGGGCGCGCAGCTGAAAAAATCGTACCGGGGAGCTGCTCAGCCCTTGGATTCGGCAGGCTTTTCTTCCTGCGGGCCCTCGTCCTGAGCCTCCCCAGGGGAGGCTGGGTCCTGGGCGGGGGCTTCTTCGCTTGGGGCATCCGCGGGGGCGGCCGGTGTTTCTTCGGATTTACCCGGGGCGCTGTCGGCGGATTCAGCCTCGCCGGCCCCAGTGGCCTTTTCCTCAGGCTCGGCTCCCTTGGCCTTCTCGGCTCCCCTGGCCTTCTCGGCT
Source organism: Planctomycetota bacterium (assembly GCA_022451445.1). Lineage (GTDB taxonomy): Bacteria > Planctomycetota > UBA8108 > UBA8108 > UBA8108 > UBA8108. The sequence continues at coordinate 2,670 of JAKUSY010000333.1, read as the reverse complement.
TCCCTGGCCTTGCGGAAGATTTCGTCACGCTCCTTCTGTTTGGCGAGCTCTTCCTGCTTCTCGAGTTCGACCTTCTCCTTGGCCTTTTTGCGTTCTTCCTCTTCCTCCAGCCGTTTCTTTTCCTCCTCGGCGAGGACCGCCGCGTGTTTCTCCTTGCCGACCATGATTGCCTCGGCCAGGGTGTTGAGGATAATCTCGATTGAACGGAAGGCGTCGTCATTGCCCGGAATGATGATATCGACGAGATCTGGATCGCAATCCGTATCGACCAGGGCAATAACCGGGATTCCACATTTACGCGCCTCGCGAACCGCGATGTGCTCACGGCGAATGTCGACGGCCACGAGCGCTGCGGGGAGCTTCTCCATCTTCCTCAGGCCATCGAGGTTGGTGCAGATCTTGCGGCGCTCTCTGCGAAGGCGGGAGACCTGCTTTTTGGAGTGCTGGTTGATCTCCCCTGTCTCTTCAAGAGCCTCGAGCTCATCCAGGCGCTTGAGTCTTTTGCGGATCGTGTGGATGTTGGTGAGAGTGCCGCCGAGCCAGCGCTCGGAGACCCAGTGGTTGCTGCAGCGCTGAGCTTCGCGCTGGACGATGGATTTTGCCTGGCGCTTGGTGCCGACAAAAACTATTTCTTTACCCTGGGCAGCGATCTGTGAGAGGAAATTGCTGGCCCTGACGATCCCCTTGAGGGTCTCACGGACATCGATGATGTGGATCAGGTTTCGTTTCCCGAAAATGAACGGAGCCATTTTCGGATGCCAGCGGCTTGCCCTGTGCCCAAAATGGACACCAGCCCCAATGATTTCCTTGACGTCGACAACAGCCAAGTGAGTGCTCCTTCCGCCCGACGATAGAACTCGAAGGGCCGACCGGTCCGGGCCGGTCTATGGTAGTAATGCGGGACCTTGAAAAAACGGGTCCCTGGTGCAGGTTGAAGCGTGGCAGCGGCAATGCAATGCTCCACGCGAATCTCAAAACCTATCACACCTGCAAGGCAGAGTCAAACCGCCAGAAGTACCGGAAATCCACGATGGATCAGAGCCTGCCGAGCTTCTCCTGCTGTTGCCGGATCTTCTCCTGGATCCTGGTGGCAATCTCGATCGCCTGCAGGCCGTGAGCCCCGGTGACCACGGGCGTGCGGTCGGCCCGAACCGCGTGTAGAAAAGACTGCAGTTCACTCTTCAGGGGCTCATCCGAGGCCACATGGAGCTGCTCGATGCTGAAATACTTGGTGAAGAGCGGATAGGAGCCCTGATCCTCCTCGAGTTTGGCCATTTCACGAATATCGATCTTGCTGCGGTCAAAGCCCTCTTTGAACCCCATGCGCATCCCGGTTTTCGCGATGTAGTCGAGGGAAAGATAGGAATCCCGGCTGAATATTCGCATCTTGCGACTTTTCTGGATAGCGACTCGGCTCGCTTTAACCATGACGGTACAGCCGTTTTCAAAGGTAAGCCTGGCGCTGGCGAGGTCATCGGTTTCAGAGAGGACCTTGGCTCCGACCGCCTCGAGATGGACGACAGGGGAGTCCACGAGGTTGAGGGTGATGTCGATGTCATGGATCATCAGGTCGAGGACCACGCTGGTCTCGACGGAACGAAAGCTGAATGGATGGATCCGATCGCATTCGATGTAGACGGGATCCCGTACAAACGGATGGGCAGAGAGAACTACGGGGTTGAATCGCTCAATGTGTCCGACCTGGAGGGTTACGCCCGCGGCATCAGCCAGTTCGCAGAGCCCCCTTCCTTCTTTGACGGTGGTTGTCATCGGTTTTTCAACAAGGACCGAGATCCCGGCTTCTATACATTGGCGGGCAACATCTGCATGGGTAGGCGTCGGAGTGACAATGCTGGCGGCGTGCACCCGGGATAGAAGCTCCCTGGTAAGCTCGGCGAAATAAGGGACGCCGAGCTTCTCTCCGATCTCTCTGGCCCGGGCCGGGTCGCTGTCAACGACACCCTCAAGAACGACACCCTCTAATTCGGTATAGACCCGGGCATGATTCTTTCCGAGAGGGCCGACACCGGCGACAAGGACTTTCAGAGGCTCGTTGCCTTCGGGACGACGGGCGGTGGCAGCCAAGGTAAATAAGCTCCTGTTTGTCTCTATTCGCTTGACGGCTGCCGGGAGCGACCCTTGTGACCCCGATCGGCCCGATCCAGGAAGGCAAGCAGGTTCTGGATCTCGTGACAATGCCAGAGCTTGTCCTTCAGGATCTTCATGGCTTCGACCCGGGAATAATCTTCACGGTACAGGTATCGGTGCGCCTCTTTAAGGCAATCTAGGCTTTCCCGGCTGAACTCCCGGCGCCGAAGCCCGCCCTTGTTGATGGACGAGCTCTTCATGGGGCTGCCCTCGACGAGCTTGTAGGGTGGCACATCGAGGCTCACCCTGGTCATCCCGCCTATGAAGGCTGATTCACCGACAGTGGCGTAGTGATGAACCGCGGCCAGTCCGCCAAAGGTGGCGTAGTTCTCGACAACAACATGCCCGCCCAACAGAACGTTGTTCGCCATGGTGATTTCATCGCCGAGTATGCAGTCGGGGGCGACGTGGCAGCCCGCCATGAGCAGATTATTATTGCCGATGACGGTATTCCCGCCCCCGTGCCTGGCTCCAAGGTGAATGGTTACACATTCGCGAATCGTATTGTTGTCGCCAATGAGC
>JAKUSY010000332.1 GCA_022451445.1 Planctomycetota bacterium | reverse complement strand
CCGTCGATGCGGGCAACCCCGCCGAACCGCCCGATGAAGACGGCACCAGGACGGACCTCGGAACGGTGCCCAAATTGAAATCGAGGCACCTGTTCCTGCGGGGAGATCTCGACGGCAACGGAACAATCGATGTCCTCGATGCGCGCTCGATCTTCACCCTTGTTGAAACAGGCGGCCGCATCGAGTGCATGGAGAGCGCCGACGTAGACGGAAACGGGATCATCGACCGCGAAGATGGAGTCCGCCTGATGAACTTCATCATGTCCGGGCAAAACCCTCCGATCGCGCCCTGGCCGGACTGCGGCCCGAAACCCCAGCCCGGCGGCTCCCTGGGCTGCTTCGAGGACCGCTGCGAGCCGTAAAAAGCAGCCCCCAGTCGTCTCCGCCGATGCTCCTAAGGTCCAAAGACAGAATTGGTTGCGTAAAGAAGCCGCCTTTCCGCGGAAAAAACCGGAAATTCCTGCACGGTTTTGCCGCTTGCCGTCGTCTTGGTCAGTAGGTAGTATTAATCCTCATTCTGACGTAAGTTAACTCTTTACGGTCGCTTGCGTTTTTTTTGGGGCTGTCCTTCGGGGCGGCGGGAACACGGGAATTGACCGTATCAATGGAGGTTCTCTTTAATGAAAATGTCTCTCAAACTTCTCTTCTGCTGCGCCACCTTGGGCTTCTGCGTCGATACCATGGCCCAGAATGTCGGCAGTGTCGGAATCAAGGAAAATCTCGATCTGCCCGTGGACGCGGTCGGTGAAAATATCACCGAAGAGGACGCGCCCGAAGTTGTCATTTTCTACGGCCAGCAGCTCGAAGGTGACGGCTTCTTTTACGCGGTAGATCGTTCCGGAAGTATGTCGGACCGCGGCGAGCTCGCCCGCGCCAAGCAGGAAATCTCCAGGAACATCCAAGAGTTCTCGGACCGTACCGAGTTCGGCATCGTCTTCTTCGATTCCGGCGTGCTCAGGTACCCCTCGACCGGCCGTCCGATCGAGGCCACTGCCGGGATGAAATCGGCCGCGCTCAGCTGGATCGCCGCCGTCGGCGGCGGCAGCGGAAGCTGCTGCCAGCAGGGGCTTCTCGCCTCCCTGCAGTTCGCGAACTTCTCTTCCTCCCAGCGCAAGGTCGTCTGCTATGTCGGTGACGGCGGCGGGACCGGCCCCTGTGGCGGAACCGGCGGAGAATCCGGCTACCTCAACCAGACCCTGCAGCGGATCGCCCAGCAGAACTATCAGCGCGTCACGATCAACACGATCGGAGTCATGATGAGCGGCCGGGGCATGCAGGAGACGTTCCTCCGGAACCTGGCACGAGCCAATGGCGGCACCTACAAGCGGATCAACTGATACGCTCACCACGAATTGAAATCACAACGGGAACCCGCTCTGCGGGTTCCCGTTTTTTCGTATCAACAACAACCGGAATACCTAGCGAAAAAGCGACCTCTACGGAAACAACGAAAGACCCGGGTCCTTTACAAACCCCAAGCCTGGAGATCCCACCCATGACGTAACGCCTTAATTTAATAAAAACCAAAAACCATCATTGGAAATGACCGGTTTTGGAGCAGCCCACGACTAAAAAACGGGCTGCTCTTTTTTCATGCCATCAACTTCGTGCGCGAAGCTCAGGCGGAGCATCCGGGATCATCTCCCGCCTCGGGATGGGAGCGCGCATGCAGAGGCGAGATCAGCAGCAGCAGGCCCGCCACCAGAAGCGGCGAGCAACGCTCGATATCCGGGAGGGTGTCCAGCAGCGGAAAGCGATGCTTGAGCAAATACCATGAAAGCGCCACCGCCAGGCAACAGACCAGCGGAGCGAATCGCCGCAGACGGGCGCGGCAACTTCCCCTCCCCGACTCGTAGCTGATCATGCACAGGGGCATCAGAAGAACGGGGGCGCCCGATCCATCGAATGGAGCCGCCAGCAGCGCCAGGAAGCAGAGCCCCGCCATCTCCCTGGGCTGCAATGCCTCCGATGGCCCGGGCGACAATCGCCTGGCGGCGGCGAGGAGCACCGCGGCCAGGGTGACCAGCAGGGCGATAAAAACAGCCCAGCGAACCCCCTCTCCTGGAGCTTCGCCCATCAACGCGAACACCTGCCGCTTCAAGGTCCAGCTGTCGACACCATGAACATGCGCAAGGGGCCGTTGCCCGAGATAGAACGCTCCCGCCAGCAGGCCGAACCCGGCAGCCAGGTGGCCTGTCTTGCCCTGCCTTCTGCGAAGCGCAAAGCGCGAGATCCAGATCCACAGAGGAAATACGATAAGCTCGAGCCGACAGGCGGCCGCCAGCGCGAAGACAACCGCCGAGAGGCCCGCGTGCCCCCTGCGATCAAGCAGCAACGCCCCGCCCACAGCCATCAACGCGAAACATTCGAGGCCGGGAATCGGCGCCGTGAAGTCCGCCAGCACGATGGGGACTACCACCAGGGCGCCGAGGAGGCGCCCTTCAGCGGAAACGGGAAGTCCCACGATCTGGTCGGCAAAACGCAGGAAACAGGCCAGGCTGCCAATACCCGCCACCACCAGGAACAGGCGCTGAAATCCGAGGACACCTTCCCGGCAGTCCAGGCAGCCATCCACCCCCGCCTGGGCCGCCTGGATGAGCAGCGCCACCGCCAGGAGGAGGAGAACCAATGTATAGCAGTAAACAATCCGGCGTCTTTGCATGAGCTTCAGTACAACATGAGGTAGACGATGACTCCCGTCACCGAGACATACATCCAGATCGGAAACGTCCGGCGTCCCCACCAGCGGTGTTTCTCCCAGCGCCGCTTCCAGGCCAGGTAGATAGTCCTCAGGGCCATGGGAACCACGGCCGCCGCGAGAATGATGTGGCTGATGAGAATAACGAAGTAGACCGCTCGCAGGATGCCCTCGCCCTCGTAGGACTTGTGTCCGGCTTTGTAGTGGTAGGTCAGATAGCAGCCGAGGAAGATGCTCGAAACGACGAAAGCCGCGACCATCAGCCGCGCATGGGCTTTCTTATTCCCCAGGCGAATACAGACGTACCCGGCGAGCAGCAGAGCCCCGCTGAGCGCGTTCAGGCTGGCATTGACCAGCGGCAGATCGCCTACTTCCATGAATCCTATCCCTCTCGATCCTCTTCCAACAGAAGCCTGGCCGCCTCGATGAGCTTCTCGAGATCACCTGCAACCGCGCTCGGACGATAATAACCCCGTATCTGCCCGCGCCCATCCACGAGCACGAACCTGTCGCTGTGCGGCACCCCGAGCGCGGGCCCCGCCGGTTCACGGCCGCCGCCCGCACTCAGCCCGAACCCCTCCTCGCAGAGCCGGGCAATGTCCCGGCGCTCACCCCTGAGAAAGCTCCAGAGGCGGGAATCGATGCCCTGCTGTTTTGAATACTCAGCCAGCCGTTGCGGCGTATCATTGCCGGGGTCGAGAGTAAAAGAGACCAGGCGCAATCTCCCCTGGAGGGCACTCTCATTACGAATGGTATTCTGGAACCTCAACAGCTCAGCCGCCATGGCTGGACAGGCGTTGCGGCAGGTGGTGAACATGAAGGTTCCTACCCAGATCTTCCCCCTGAGAGTATCGAGGCTGACTTTTCCTCCATCCTGGTCATTCAACTCAAATGGCGGAATCTTCCGCCGGACGGGCAGATCGCGCGACGGCTCCCACACGAACGCGCCGGCTACCACAGCGATGATCCCAACAGCCAGCAGGGACCAGCTGAGCCACCCCAGAATGCCCTCTGAGGCTCTTTCAGACTTACCTGCGACACCATTGGCCATCCGATACTCCGTCGATTAGGGACACTCTCAGAGGAGGTAGAGGATAACGAAGAAAAACACCCAGACCACCACAACGAGCAGCCAGTAATAGAGAGCGAGATCAATCCCGATCCTCTGATGCTGGTGATATTTTCCACGCACGGCCCGGACAATGACGTAGCTGAGCAGAAGCACCCCACCGACGACATGCAGGGCATGCAGGCCCGCCATTGTATAAAAAACGGTCCCGAAGATATTCTGTATCGGGAGCTCCTCCGCGAGCAGACGCGCAAATTCGAAGTACTGGACCGCGGCAAATAAAACCCCGCAAAAAAAAGTCAGGCAGAGCCAGGAAACGAGCCCGACAGGATCCTCCCGCCGGATCGCCCTCGAGGCAAGGATGATGAAGACACCGCTGAGCACCAGGACCGCCATATTGCTGAGGGGGATCCCCAACGCCAGCTCGGGAAAACCCGGCGGCTTCCAGGTGCTGGCTCCAAGGCGCAGGACGATATACATCCCCCCCAGCGCGCCGAAGCACATGATCTCCGCAC
>JAKUSY010000331.1 GCA_022451445.1 Planctomycetota bacterium | reverse complement strand
CGTGGGTTTGCGGCGGCGCCCGGAGGATCCCGTGGAGGCTGAGGCTCTCGGCTGGCAGGAGCGGGAGGAGGCGGACGGTTGCCTGTACCTGCTGGCGCCGCCCTGGCAGCTGGAAGAACGGGACAGGAGTTTCCTGGACGGCCGCTGGAGGAAGACGGCATTGGTTATAGGAAACAAGCGAGATGGGGCCGCTGGCGAGCCTCCTGGGGACTCGGCCCTCCTCTTGTCCGCTCTCCATGGAGACGGCTTCGAGGCTCTTGAGGAGGCCATCGCGGAGCGTTGGCTGGGGTACGGTCCGGACGGCCCGGTGGGAGGCGATGGCGACCCTGCGGCCCCTTTTACGCCATTACAGCTCGATGCGGTGGAGCAGGCATTATCGGCTCTGGTAAAAACTCCGAGTACACCTTTACTTGACGAGGTGAAAAGGTGCCTCATAATAGGCCTCCAATCTTCCTGGACTTAGAATTGCGCTTCTTCGAGTGAGGAAGCTCGTTATGAGAGGAAGCCGGTACTGCGTCTGGAAATCGGATAAAGCTCAATGTCACCCGCGCCACAGGATCCCGTACCAGGGGACGCTGGACCTTCAAGGTCTCAGCTGGTGAGCCCCGATGACTTTGATGCGCTCTACAGGGGTTGGCAGGCGGATATCCGCAAGATCACCGACACCCTCGATGACTGGGCGCTTGTGGGCATTAAGCGTCGGGGGGCCGTTCTCGCCCGCAGGCTGCTGGAAGATCTCGGGGGCAGCGGGGGAGCCGGCGGCGGTGGCCCCGCCTACGGAGAGCTGGACATCTCCCTCTACCGCGATGACTACCATCTGCAGACGGGCGCGCCCGAGGTGCTCGGCACGGAGATCTCCTTTCCGGTCGAAGAAAAATCAATCGTGCTGGTCGATGATGTGCTCTACACGGGACGTACCATCCGCGCGGCGCTGGATCTGGTTCTCGATTTTGGCCGGCCGCGGCGTATCTGGCTTGCCGTCCTCATTGACAGGGGGAACCGGGAGTTTCCGATCGAGGCGAATTTTACAGGGCAGATATTCGAGACGGCGAGGGACGATCGGGTGCAGGTACGGCTGAGAGAAATGGATGACGACTATGATGGGGTCGACCTCACGAGCTTCGTGGAGTCCGGTGCCTGAGCGATACCATGGGCTGGAACAGAAAACATCTCCTGGGACTCGAGGACCTGAGCCGGGAGGAGATCATCGAGCTGCTCGATACGGCCGAGGGTTTCAGGGAGGTCTCCACCAGAAGCGTCAAGAAGGTGCCGGCCCTGCGGGGCAGGGTCGTGGTCAATCTCTTCTTTGAGCCCAGCACCCGGACCCGCACATCCTTCGAGCTGGCCGGAACCAGGCTCTCGGCTGACGTGCTGAATTTCTCGGGTTCGTCCAGCTCGACGAGCAAGGGGGAGCCCCTGAACGATACGGCCCGGAACATCGAGGCCATGGGGGTGGATATCGTGGTCGTCCGGCACAGCTGCGCCGGGGCGGCCTACCAGCTCGCCCAGGTGCTCGAGTGCAGCGTGATCAACGCGGGGGATGGGGCCCATGAACATCCGACCCAGGCGCTGCTGGACATCTTCACCATCCGCCAGAGGAAGCCGAACTTCGAGGGGATGAAGGTGGCGATCGTTGGAGACGTATCGCACAGCAGGGTGGCCCGCTCGAATATCTGGGGTCTTCAGAAGCTCGGCGCCGAGGTCTACGCGGTGGGACCCTCGACGCTGGTTCCCAACGGACTCGCCAAGCTCGGGGTCAGGGTGAGCCACAATCTCGACGATGTTCTCGAGGAGGTGGATGTCTTCAATATGCTTCGCATTCAGAAAGAGCGCCAGGAGAAGGGCCTGTTTCCGACGATTCGCGAGTACGCCAAGCTCTTCGGGCTCAACGGGGAGAGGATGAAGCGCGTCAAGGAGGATGCGATAGTTCTCCACCCGGGACCGATCAACCGTGGAGTGGAGCTGACCCCGGAGGTCGCCGATGGTCCCCGCTCGGTCATCCTCGACCAGGTCAGCAACGGCCTGGCTGTGCGTATGGCGGCCCTCTATCTTGTCGGGGCCTGCGCTCCGCAGGGCGGCCAGGCCGAAATGCAGCGAGCCGGTGCGGGGGAGCGCTTATGTCGAAGATCATCATCCAGGGAGGACGGCTGCTCGACCCGGAGACCGGTCTCGACGAGATCGGCGATCTCGTGCTCGAGGATGACAGGGTGCTCGCCCTGGCCACGGCGGCCGAGGGAGGAGCGGGAGCGTACAGTACTGAAGAAGATGCGGAGGTGATCGACGCCGCCGGTCTCATCGTGACGCCGGGGCTTATCGATATGCATGCCCACCTCCGGGAGCCCGGCGACGAGGAGGAAGAGACCATCTGGAGCGGCTCGCGGGCGGCGGTCGCGGGAGGAATCACGACGGTCGCCGCGTTCCCCAATACCGAGCCGGCCGTTGACAACGAGGCCTCCGCCGAATTCGTGGTCCTCCAGAGCCGGCGCGCCGGCTACGCCAACATCTTTCCCGTCGGTACGGTGACCCTGCGGCGGGAGGGCGAGGAGCTCTCGGAGATGGCCGGCCTGGCCAAGGCCGGCGCAGTCGCCTTCAGCGATGCCGATCGGTGCCTGCGCTCGGCGGAGATGATGCGCCGGGGCCTTCTCTACGCGAAGATGTTTGGCCGCCCGGTCGTGGCCTTCTGCGAGGACTCCGACCTGCGATGCGGCGGCGTCATGAATTACGGAAAGGTCGCGTTGCGGCACGGGCTTCCCGGGATCCCCGCGGTGTCGGAGAGCATCATCGTCGCGCGGGATATCGGTATCGCCGAGATTACCCAGGGACACCTGCACATCGGGCAGCTGAGCGCCGCGGGGTCGGTGGCCCTGGTGAAACAGGGGAAGGAGGCAGGGGTCATGGTGACAGCCGAGGTGACGCCCCATCACTTCACCCTCACGGACGAGGCCTGTGAATATTTCGACCCCAACTACAAGGTATTGCCTCCGCTTCGGTCCCAGTCGGATGTGGAGGCCCTGCTCGGGGGGCTCAGGGATGGAACCATCGACGCCATCGTGAGCGCTCACGCGCCGCATGCCGCTGAGGAGAAGGCCGTCGAGTTTGTCTACGCTCCCTTTGGGGTGGTTGGGCTGGAGACGCTCTTCGCTGCCAGCTATACGAGCCTGGTTGAGAAGCACGGCTTCGAGCTCCTGGAGGTTCTCGCCAAGCTGACCATCAATCCGGCCCGGCTGCTGGGTCTCGAAGCTGAGCGGGGAGGCCTCTCCCCCGGAAAACTTGCCGATGTAGCTGTCTTCGATATCCAGACAGACCGTGTAATCGATCCGGAGGGCTTTGAGTCCAAGGGCCGAAACAGCTGTTTCGGAGGACTCACCATGCGCGGCAGCACGATTCATACCTTTGTGGCCGGGCGCCAGGTCGTCAGCGAGGGACGTGTCCTGGGTCCCTCGGAGGAGACGGTCGCCGAGCATTGAAGCCGCCGCTTCAGTTTTCATGCCGGTTTGGCCGATTTTCTTGAATTTCCCATACTATGAGTTCGTCAGAGTTTACTGACGATTCAAAGAGTGAGAAACGGATTACGTTAGTTCGTACTTTCTTCGCGACCTATAATGACGTAAGTCATGTACGGAGAAGCTACTGAGTTGTTTGCCGGCCCTTTTGGATCGTGTGGAGGCCGGTTTTTCGGGACTGGGTTCAACGCCTGAGAAGAGGATAAGTTAGATGCTTCGTTCACCTGCAATGGACTTCAGGAAGCGGGCTTCCTGCCTGCTGATGGTGTTTCTGGCTGCGCTGGCGTTTGGGCTGCTGGTTTCTACGGAGACCCATGCCCAGTTGAGGGTGCGTTCCGGATCCAGCAGTTCTCGCTCGAGCTCTTCACGCTCTTCCTCGGCCCGGGCCCCTAGCCGTTCCAGCTCCTCAGCCCCGAGAGTCAGGAGTTCTTCCAGCTCTCGCAGCTACCGGGCGCCTGCCAGGTCTTCGAGCAGTTCGCGGAGTGTCAGGACACCCAGCGTCCGCACTCCCAGCAAGCCCAGCATCAGGACGCCGAGCAAGTCCAGCCGTCCGAGTACGACTCGGAGCTATCGTCTGCCGAGCATCACGAGGGGATCCTCGAGCTCGTCGCGTACGACCAGGACCCCGACGATAAAGACTCCGACTATCAGGACGCCGAGCACATCGAGCCGCCTGGGAAGTTCTTCCAGCAGCAAGCGGACCTTCGCTCTGCCTTCGACCAAGAGCCGATCGAGTGCCAGCTCCAGCCTGGGGAGTCGTCTCTCCGGGACCGGCGAGACGCGTA
>JAKUSY010000330.1 GCA_022451445.1 Planctomycetota bacterium | reverse complement strand
AGGATTGCGCCCGCCCGCCGGCCAACATCATCACCCGCAACGACGAGCACTGGATCTATTACCTGGCGACCAACGAGCGCTGGGGTGCCCGCAAATGGGACGCCCGACTGGGCCTAGCGAAGCTGAGGCTCGACGGATTCTTTTTCCTCGAAGCGGGAAAAAACCCGGGAACCGTGGTCACAAAACCGTTCAAGCTCGAAGGCCGCCAACTGCAGGTGAACGTCGATGCTGAAAAGGGATGGGTAAAAGTCGAATTGCTCGATGAGTCCGGCAAGAGGATCAGCGGCTACTCAGCCAATGCGGCGAAGCGCTACAGGGGCGTAGACAAGCTGCGGTTTTCGCCGCAATGGAAGTCGGGCGGCGATCTGTCCCAACTGGAAGGAAAAACCGTTAAACTCAAGTTCTCGCTCCAGAACGCAAAGCTCTACTCTTTCAAGCTGGCTGAACAAGCAGCGGATTCTTCGAACGTAAAATAAAAAGATGTCCAATTTTACAGCGAGCGGTGGATTTTCAAGATACAGGTTTTCCATTAAGCCCCCAGTGGCGCACCTGAACAGGAACAGAACCTTGTCGAAAGCTCTCCCGCTTTGCATCCTCAGCCTGCTCTTTTTTCAGAGCACCGCAAGCGCTGCGCGGCATCCGAATGTCGTGCTGCTGCTGGCCGATGACCTGGGCTGGAAAGATATCGGCTGCTACGGCGGCCCGGTAAAAACCCCTGCTCTTGACATCCTGGCTTCCGGCGGCATGCGCTTCACTGATTTTTATTCAGGCGCTGCGGTCTGCTCTCCCTCACGTGCGACGCTGCTGACTGGCAGACAGCACCTTCGCACCGGGGTCTTCAGCTGGATTGACGATCACACGCAGAAATCACACCTCCTTGAGAGAGAGGTCACGCTTGCTGAGGTTCTGAAAACCCACGGCTACTCAACTGTCCACCTGGGAAAATGGCACCTGGGCCTTCCCGGGCGGTCTCGTGAGAAGCCGACGCCGAAACAGCATGGTTTTGATTACTGGTTTGCCACCGGCATCAACGCCCAGCCCAGCCACAAGGATCCGGTCAACTTCATTCGCAATGGAAAACCCGTGGGCAAAATCAAAGGCTACGCCAGCCAGATCGTGGTCAATGAAGCCATCTCCTGGCTCGATGAACATCGGAAACCGGCAAAGCCCTTCTTTCTCAACATCTGGTTCCATGAACCCCATGCCCCGATTGCCGCCCCGAAGACGAGTGTCGCCCCCTATGGAAAACTGAATGACCCGGCCGCCATTTATTCAGGAACCATCGACAATACAGACCGGGCCATTGCACGCCTGCTCAAAAAGCTGAAGCAGGTCGATGCCCCTGAGAACACGCTCATCATCTACTCCTCCGACAACGGCAGCTACCGAAACGACAGAACGGGTCATCTCAGGGGGTCCAAAGGCTCCAACTTCGAGGGAGGCATCCGGGTTCCCGGCATCTTCTACTGGCCTGGCACCATCGGCGGAGGGCGGGTCGAAAAGTCACCCGCCGGCCTCGTCGATCTCCTGCCAAGCGTTTGCGGGCTGCTTGGAATCGACAAGCCGGGAGGTGTCCATCTCGACGGTTCGGACCTTTCACCCCTGCTGAGAGGAGAGCCTAACAAATTTTTCCGCCATCAGCCTCTCATCTGGCTGCTTCCGACCAACGCCGCCGCCATAGCGCTCCGGGAAGGAAAATACTCGCTGGTGGGCTATCGTTCCTACGAGCTCCCCAAAGACAAGCAGGCCATGGCCTCCCTTAGAAAACAAATCGAAGAGATTCTCAGAAAGGATGGATCGCTCGAAGAGGAGATTCGCGGAAGCACCCTGCAGAAGCAGCTCTTTGAGGGCTTCAAAAATAGAGAAGCTGAAAGGCTGCGAGGAAAGTACATCCGCCTGAACATGTTCAGCGAGACATGGATTCCTGCAATCAGGGCCGGAAGCTACGGGCGGTTCCAATTGTTCGATCTTGAAAAAGATCCGGCGCAGAAAACAGACATCTCGAAGCAGCAACCGGAAATTTTCGGGCGGCTCAAAAAGCGGTTATTAGACATCACTGCGAGTATCATGGCTGTCGCGCCTGACTGGTCAAAACAGCGGGAGAGCCCTGAATGAGAAATCGAACCTGGCTGGCCGCAGCAGCGATTTTGATTTTTGTCTCCGCCGGGGACATCAACGGTGAGATCATCGCCGGGAGGGTTGTCGACCAGTCCGGCAAGGCAATGAACGGGGTGATGGTTTCGGCCTTTGATAAAGGGCACCGCAAAATCGTCTCGGCATTCACCCAGGCCGATGGCTCCTATGCCATCGATGGCCTGCGGGCTGTAAAACACAGCCTGCGCGCCCGCCTGCTTGGCCAGGAGGATGAATGGCGCGACAACGTGAAGACAGGCAGCGCCAAGATAGAATTCCGGATGAAACCGGCAACCGGAGATGACCTCCAGGACCAGCGTCCTGCCAGCAGCGGTTTCAGCATGCTGAAGTTCGACAACCTGAGGGACAAGCTGAACTTCAAAATGATGTGCAGCTATTGCCACCAGATCGGAACGGTAGGATTTCGCTCGCCGGAGAAGCCGGTTGACTGGGAGACGATGCTTCGCCGTATGGATGGGTTTGGTGGACTGTACAGGCACACGCAGAAAACCATCGTCAAGCGGTTGATGGATACCTACAAGGACGATGCCATCCTGAAGTGGCCGCCATTCGTGCCCCCCCCACCGCCAGGCGGGACCGCGGCGAAGGCAAGGATTACCGCGTGGGAAATCGGCAAGCGCTTCGAGGGCTCTTTTCACGACCTCGAGCTCGGACCGGACGGCCTGGTCTACGCCGTGAACATCAGCAAGCACCGGGTTGTCACGCTGGATCCTGAGACGGGCGAACAGCGCTCCTATCCACTGCCGCGAGGCTCCTATGGACCGCATTCGATCGAGCTGGGAAATGACGGGCATATGTGGATCACCCTTTGCGCCACAGGCCAGATGGCTAAATTCGATCTCGAGACAAAGAAATACACGATCTGCTCGAGCGCCGAGGCCCCGGCAAAACGAGGCTCATATCCCCATACTCTTCGTATCAATCCGAAAGATTCCCAGGGCCTGATCTGGTACACCGACGCGGGCCGCAACTCCTGCTTTTCGCTTCACCCTGAGACTTTAGAGGTGAAGGAATACCATCTGCTGAAAGCCCGCGAAGCAGTCGCTGCGGGCAAAGGCGAATCTCGCGGAATCACGCCTTACGGCCTCGATTTCTCGCCTGTGGACGGCACCATCTGGTATTCCAAGCTGAACGGCAACCGCATCGGCCGCATCGACCCGAGGGCACCGGATGGGAACATCAAGGAATGGAACCCGCCCTTTCGCGGACCGCGGCGCCTGCATGTCGCCCCCAACGGCATCGTCTGGGTGCCGGGATTTGGCTCGGGTGTGTTCGGCAAGTTCGATCCGAAGACCGAGAAATGGACCGTCTATGACCTGCCGGACGCTGAAAACCAGATCCACTACGCGCTCATCGTCGATCCGAATGGATATGTGTGGATCTGCGGCACCGGCAACGACACCCTGAACCGCTTCAACCCCAGGACGGAAAATTTTATCGAGTTCCGTCTCCCCACGCGGGTGTCCTATACGCGGGAGATCGAATTCGATTCCGATGGTAATGTCTGGGTCAGCACAAGCGGCCCGGCACGCCATATGGAACGCGGCTTCGGCTCCATCATCAAGCTGGAGATCCTCGGTAGCGGCGACGACCGCGGCGGGCGGCGTCTCACCGGCTACGTCCCCAAACGGGAGGATCTCACCTACGAGCAGCCGCGGGTCGTGAATTACAAGAACTCGCCGAATGGGAAACTGCTCGCTCGCATTGATCTCACCGAGCTGCCCCGGGGGTATGCCCCGGGCAAGCAGCACCAGGTCTACGTAGACCGGCGCCTGGCGGGGCTGAGCCCACGGCAGCGGGCCCGGATTGGAAAGCTCTGGGCGGAAAAGCAGCGAGTGGACCCCGACATGCCCAATCGCGGAGTATCGTTCGTGAGGATCCTCGAATACGTGGCCGGGGCGCCGTAGAGAAGCCCGGCCCATATCAGCCGGCTCAGTTCGAACGAAGAAAACTATCGCTCAGGATGACTTCCCGGATCAGGGACTTCAGCTTAAAGTCCTCTTTCGCAGCCTTCTCGACAATGTCGTCGACCGTGAGCGAATCTGCCGGGTGAAGCTCCCTTGATAAGGCAAATCTCAGCAGGTGAGCCGTAAAGGCCCTGGCAAAACGCCGCTTCTCTTTGACCAGGGCTTCCTTGAACC
>JAKUSY010000033.1:10630-13427 GCA_022451445.1 Planctomycetota bacterium | reverse complement strand
CTGCTCGCTGGCGATCCTGGCGCTGATGAGCGATCGAGGCAGGCTCCGGCGGCTGCGGCAGAGGTTGGGCTGGTACCGGGAGAAGATTGCCGAGGCGAAGGCGGCGGGGCTGGGGGGGATCCGCGGCCGGCTCTCCATGCGCCAGGCGGCGGCAAAGTCTGACCGTGCCCTCGTCCTGATGAAGCCCATCGCCTGGACCTTCCTGCCGCTGTGCATCGGTTTTATCTGGGTGAACGATCGCTTCGCGGCCGAGCCGATCTCTCCCGGCAGCCGGTTCAGGGTGACGGCCCTCGTCGAACCTTCAGCGATGAAGGCATCGGGGCGTTTGCGCTACGCCCGGCTGGATACGGGCGTTGGCCTTCGAGTCCTCGGCGCCTCCTATCGTTCGATTGAGCCGAACACAGCCACTCCCGCCATAGCTCCCTATAGGGTGGCCTGGGAATTGGAGGCCCTCGGCACGGGAATCCACAGCGTCTCGGTCGCCGCCGCAGGTGAGAAGGTACGGAAGGAGATCATGGTCTCGGAAGGTCTTGAGCGCGCTCCCCCCATCGGACGCTACGGGGGAGGGATCCGCGAACTCCAGGTCGATCATCGGCCCCTTCTTGTCGATCTGCCCGGCTGGCTGCACTCGGCTGTTTCCAGGGTCGCTGCTCTCTTCAGCGGTGGGCGGGGCCTGCTGCCCGCGCAGACGGCGGTTGATCCATGGACAGCCTACCTCGTGCTGGCGGTGCTGCTGGTGTTCGCCCTGCAGTGGCTGGGAGGCTATCGTTGAGCTCTCAATACGCTATGAACAGACAACTCTTTCTCATCTTGATCCTGTCGCTGCCGTTCAGCTCGTCCCGGGCGGTCCTGGGCGATGGCTGGCCCTCTTTCAGGGGAGGTCCTTTTCGTGACGGCCGCATCGATAAAACCACAGCTGTCGGCAGGCCGGCTCTCAGTTGGCGAAAGGTGAACGACGAACATGTCTCGCCCGCCTACGCCTCATCTCCCGCCATCGTCGACTCCAGGGTTTTCGTGGGCCTCGCCGAGCAGTCGGATTTTAGCGCTCCCGGGCGGGTTCTCTGCTTCGATCTCGTCACCGGCAGGCAGGTCTGGGAGGCGGAGACCCGCTACCCGGTCTTCTCCTCTCCATCGGTCAGCGGCGGGAGGGTCTTCGTTGGCGAGGGCTTTCACCAGGACTCTGACTGCAGCCTCTACGCCCTTGACGCGAAATCGGGCAGGAAGCTCTGGAGCTTCACGACCGGGAGCCACCTCGAGTCCAGCCCCCAGGTGGCTGGAGGAAGAGTGTTCTTCGGTGCCGGGGATGACGGCGTCTACTGCCTTGGCGTCCGAGACGGCCGCGAGCTCTGGCACCAGGGGGGCCTGCATGTGGATATCTCTCCGCTGCTCTCGGGCGGATTGCTCTATGCGGGTTCGGGTTACGGTAAGCTCGAGGCGTTCGCCCTCAGGGGCGAGTCGGGCAAGTTCGCCTGGAGAAGGCCGGTCGATCTTCCGGTCTGGGGGGCGCCTGTTCGCCTGGGCAACAGGATCTACTACGGCCTCGGCAACGGCAACTTTACCGAGAGCGCCCGGAAACCCGCTGGGGCGGTGCTTTGTCTCTCGGCGACGACGGGGGAGAAGGTCTGGAGAAGGAATCTTCCCGATGGGGTTCTGGGCGCAGTTGTCGCGGGCAGGACGGCTCTCTTCGCCGGTTGCCGGGATGGGAAGGTGTATTCGATCTCGCCGGGCTCCGGTGAGATTCTCTGGAGCGCTGCCTGCGGCGGTGGGGCTGTGGTCTCCTCGCCGTTGCTCGACTTCGCCGGAAGCTCGCTCCTGGTGGCCTCTACCGGTGGCATCCTCCAGGGCCTGTCCCCCTCGAGCGGTCGCAGTCTCTGGTCCCTTTCGCTGGCAAAGCTGCCTGGGGAGGAGGAAGGTCTCCAGGTTTATTCCTCGCCGTCAGCGGGCGGTGGGCGGCTGGTTCTCGGGACGATGTCAGGCAGTCTTCTTGGCTTCAGCTTTTCCTCCAGCGATTGATTTTCCGTTGGCGGGTAGAATGTTATGAGAATGGAAACCTATCGCCGCGACAGATCCTACCGCTGGAATTACGACCACGGCCCGAGCTTTCGAGGGCCCTTCCCATCGATTCCAGAGACTCCGCGGAAGGATTTCTTCGGCGCCAGGGTGAGCTCCCGGCTCGGTGTGGCGGCGGGCATCCTGCTCAATTCAAAGTGGGTTGAGTGCTATTCGCGGCTGGGCTTCGATGTGCTCACCTACAAGACGGTCCGCAGCTCTGGGCGGCCTTGCTACTCACTGCCTAATTGGGTCTTCGTCGAGTCGAAGAGAGAGCTGGATGTGGGAGCCGACGAGATCCTGCGGACGGCTCGGCGGCGGCCGCGGGATCCGGCGGAGGTCACCTCGGCGGTCTGTTTCGGGATGCCCTCGCAGCCGCCAGGGGTCTGGAGGAAGGATGTCAGGCGCGCGCGCGGGAAGCTGCGCCGCGGGCAGGTGCTGGTGGTCAGTGTCGTTGGAACTCCCCGGGAGGGCGGCGGAGAGGAGTCTCTCGTGGAGGACTTCTGCCGCTGCGCCCGCTGGGCGAGCGAGGCCGGCGCCGACATCGTCGAGGCTAATTTCTCCTGTCCGAACGTCTGCACGGCGGAGGGCTCGGTCTACCAGGACCCGGGCGCCTCGGAGCGGCTGGCCTCGGCGCTCAGGGAGGTTCTCCCCTCGACGCCTCTCTTGATCAAGAGCGGGCATTTCAGCGATCGTCGCCGGCTGGGAAGCTTCTACCGGGCGGTGGATGGCGAAGCCGACGGGGTGG